>JAKCCP010000018.1 GCA_021841985.1 Pseudomonadota bacterium
GTTCGGGAAAATCGGCGCGTGGCCGATGCTCGCCAACGACCAGATCGGCGATTGTATTTATGCTGGCTGCGCGCACGTGATTCAGCAATGGACGGCATACACTGACCATGATGCGGTCGTTATGTCCGACGAAGAAGTGATCAGCGCATACAGCGCCGTGACAGGCTATCGTCCAAGCGATCCGTCCACCGATCGCGGCGGCCTGATTTCGGACGCGCTGCGATTCTGGCTGATGTCCGGTATGCCGACGCCGGACGGTGGCCCCGACGTGCTCACCGGCGCGGCAGCCGTGCGCGCCCAGGATCAAAACGATATCTGCCGGGCGGTCGCCACGTTCGGGAACGTCCTGGCTGGCGTCGAACTTCCGATCTCAGCGCAGAATGAAGACGTGTGGACATCGACCGCAGACGCGCCCGGCTCCTGGGGCGGCCATTGCGTGCCGCTCGTCGGCTATAACGAAGTCGGCCCGATCTGCGTCACCTGGGGCGCGCTCAAGCAAATGACGTGGGCATGGTGGCTCAAATATGCCGATCAAGCCTACACACTGCTCTCTCCGGACTGGATGGCCGCGACCGGCACTGACCCCGCCGGCGTCGATTGGGCCGCGCTCGAAACCGATATGCGCCGGTTCGCGACGGCATGAGAAAGCCGCTCGCCATCGATTTATTCTGCGGGCTGGGTGGATGGTCCGAAGGATTGATGGCTGCGGGCTATCATGCTGTCGGCTTCGATATCGAGCAACACGCATACGGCGAACTGCGCTATCCTGGCTCCCTGGTGATACAGGATGTCTTGACTCTCGACGGTGCGCAATTCAGCAACGCCGCGCTGATTGTTGCGTCCCCGCCGTGCCAGGAATTCAGTTACATGGCGATGCCGTGGTCGCGGGCCAAAGCCAAAGCGGCGGCAATCAGGGCCGATGAAACTGGACAAATGCGCGCCGATCTCACGATGCTGTTCGACGCGTGCTTTCGCATTCAGCGCGAGGCGTGCGAGGCAGCCGGGCATCACATTCCGCTCGTGGTCGAAAACGTCCGCGGCGCCCAGCCTTGGGTAGGTCGCGCTCCCTACAATTTCGGGTCATTTTATCTATGGGGTGACGTGCCAGCGCTGATGCCTCATTACCGCGCGTATAAGTCGGAAGGTATCAAACAGGGCGGGAGATGGTGGCATGATGAAGGCTCCATCTCCCGCACGACATCCAGTAAATCCCCTGCCCGCAAGGCTGCCTCGGCCTTGATCGCGAAGATACCATTCACTCTGAGCCGGCATATCGCAGCGATGTACCGCCCATAAAAAAAGAGCCCCGTTAGGGGCTCAGTTGGGGAGGAAACAGAAGGTATCACACGAAGCGTTTATACCACGAGCCGGGGCGGCCGGAAAGCTCAATCTACTCCCCTCAGATCCAAACCTATGAACTTGAAAACAAACTGATTTTCTATCTTTCCGCGCCGATTTTGGGGGATCTCAGATCCGATGATTTTTTGCGGGCGCGCAACCTCAATCCCCCCCCTCAAGCAGCGACGGCGGCAACCAAACCGCTCGGGCGACCAGCATCGTCCCGAACCGCTGCGGGCCTAGCGCGACGGTGCCGGGGATGCGTGCAAGAGCACGCGCCCATGATGCTGACCAGGGCGTGCGCGCCAGGATCGAGCGGAGCCGAGGGTGCGAGTTCGAGACGGCGAGGCCCCAGCGTCCTTCATGCTCGACGAATTTAAGGCCGATCGCCAACAACGCCTCCCGCGCGGCGGATTTGGAAACCACGCTTTCAGGCTCGGCCCCGAGCGCGCATTGCACCAGGCGCGAGACCGTGTAATCGTTCGGCGCTACCCGGACGGAATGCGCCATAATGGTGCCGATAAGCTGCATCTCATCCCGGCTCTCTACGGCCGGCACGGTTTCCGCAACCCACTCATCCTCTGCCGCGAATTTCGCAGCCTGCTCTGGCGTCAGAACGCGGCTAGAATGGAGCGAATAGGCGCCAGCGAGCAGGATGCCGACCTGATCGGCGCGGCGCCGCGTCTGGCCTGGCATCGCGGAAATCGCGTCCGAAAATAGCTCGGCATTCGCACGGATTTGCGGGATCAGACTCACCGATCGAGCGATCAGGCGCGGGCCGAAATCGTCCCCTATGTGCTCGCGGATGATGGTTTTGATATCGGCAAACGGCACGTCGTCCGGCCGGCTATGCTCGCGAAGCTCCAAAACCTCAGTGCGAGAGATGTCCGCCTGCGACGCCATTGCGGTGTTGATCGACTGCCAGCAGAACATCGACCGCACGCGGAAAATATCGACGCCGCCGCGCCCATCTGCCTTCGCAACCACCGCCTCGGAATTGGTGCTCGCCTGGCGCACAAGCCCCATCAGCGATTTCATGCGCTCGGCCGCCGCGCCGCCGTCTTGCTCAGCTTCGTCGAAAATCACCGGCAGAGCATCGGCTTGAAGCAGACGTCGCAGGCCCGGTTCCGTGGTGTTCAATTCCACAAATAGGGAAAACTTTCCTAAAATCTTTCGCACGATATGGCTCGCGATCCAGCTTTTCCCCGCGCCCGCCGGACCAGTGAGCCAGATCGAGGGACGCCAATCGAGCGCGGCGCAGATCGCCGCCAGGGCGATCCAGCCCGCCATGAGGCGCCCGGCGCTAGGCTTCTCCCACCGCAGCGAACGGGAGACCCGTTCCAGCCATACCGCCTCTTGCGCGGACAGCGGCGCCGGCCAGCCATCGGCGGCAACCAACGGCAACCCAACCTCATAGACGTACCGCGAGCCGGGGCGTGTGACCGGTTCCTCGCGCCCGTCCACAATCAGGCGATCGCCGAGGTGAACGACGATTTGGGTCGCATCCAGCCACACGCCGCGCCCGCGCACGCGCGCCGGGTCGTAGATGCCAACCGCACGGCAGGACGCCATGAGATCCGATGCTACGCCACCCCATGAAAGGGAACCGTTTTCGCCGCAACGCTGTCGGAAGTTCCGATACCAATACGTCTCGGAGGCGACCGATGTCAGATGCGCGCGGGTATGCTCGGGGGCAGTGAGCATCGTCACTTGGCGCGTCCCCGTTGCGTAGTAGAAAAACCGCCCGTGGTCGTAGCCTAGGGGTAGCACCCGCTCGGGTAGCGCGGCGGCCGATTCTTCGTCCTCCGGCTCATCGCGCGGCAGATCGGGGGGCGGTTCGTGCGCGTCCGGGCCGGGCATCCGCGCTTCAATCCATCCATCCGGGTCGATTGGTGGCTCGATATCCGCCGCGTCCGCGCTCTCCGGCAGGTCGGTCACGTCCAGGATGACGGCACGCGGTAGGATGCGCTGAATTTCCCGCGCCGCCTTGTGCCCCACCTCGTCGTTGTCGGGCCAAATCATCACCATGCGATTAGCTAAAGGGCTGAAATCGCAATCTTTAACAGCGCGCGATCCGCCCGGCCATGTCATGCACACGTGGCCGGGAAACTTGGCCTCGGCGGCGTCCGTTGCTTTCTCCCCCTCGACCAGGATCACCGGAACGTCACGCCGCGCTGCCAGCCGATCCAGGCCGTAGAGGGGGCGCGGGGTGTTCGGGTGCTTCCATATCCATGCGGGCGCGTCATTGCCGAGGCGCCCCCAGGATAGCCCTCGGAATGTTTTTCGCGCGGTCGGCGTAGCCTCGCGGCGCAGGACGTAGAAGAGAAGATCGCCGGCTTCGTCGCGATAGACATGCGCGGTCACGCCCTTTGGGATCGGGGCCGGCGGCGCATCGGCCGGCGGCTTCTCCGATCGGTATTCGGGTGCAGCAGGAAGCGGCGCCGGCGCGCCTGTATGCACGCGTCCGTTGAGCGCATGCCCATTTACCGGGATGCCGTATCGGGCGGCAAGCGCCTTGGCAGCTTCCACCTTATCGCCGCCGCATCTCTTTTCGGCCCATGCGTCGATGATATCCGCGAATTTCATGCCAGTGGCGAAATCCTGGCCTACTCCGGTGCGGAGATTGATCGAGAGCGAGCGGCCTTTGTTTCCGTTGATATCGCCAGTAACCCATTCGTTTCCTTGGCGCTTCCCCTCCGGGAACAGTTCACGAAGAAGCGCCTCAAGATGCGGCGCGCAGGCGTCGGCGATAGCGCGGAAGGGGATGCTCATTTCGGTAGATCAGCGCCGGGGCGCAACATTCTCCAATCATTGACCCACCGTATTGCGTCATCGACGGAGCATACCACGGCGATGCGCCCCTTCGCGCCAGCGGATTCGAGCATCCTAACGCGCGGCCCTTGTCCGATACGTTCTCTCCATTTTCCGTCTCGCCCTAGAAGCAGACGGGAAATGGTCAATTCACGTCCTGGACGCTTGAATTCCAAGCCGTGATAAAGACCCTTATGGACCGCTTGCCAGTCCGGCCATCCGGCTTTCCACCCTAGGCGCTTGAGCCGCGCGGCGCCGGCAGCCGTCCGCAACCCGTCCGAAGGGAAAGCCGTCCATTGGACCTCGGGAAGCAACCAGATTTCGCACCATCGAACGAACGTGGCCTGAATCTCATCCTCGGTTGCGCCGGGGCGTGTGACGACCAGGGGTTTCATCTTGCTGCTTCCCGACTTTTCAGAATGTGTTTCACCCATCCGCGCTTGTATCCGCGCGCGCGGGCGATTTCGCGCAGTTGTTCCATCGTCCGCGCCCGGCGCACGAGATCGGTGTATTCCTCGCCGGATGCGAGAACCAGCGACGCACCTCCGGCCCAGGCCGGCTGGTCCGACACCTGCACCAATTCCCCCGCCACTTCCTCGACCTGCCGCCCCAGGCTCGGCGCGGCCTCGCGCTCCTGTGCCAGGCATCCGCGTTGGGGATCGGCGCACTCTACTTTTTCGTCCCGGTCGAAAATGCGGTAGCAGGCGAGGCACTGCTTGACCGGGGGGGGAGCTTGCGGCTTGCGGCGCCTGCCGTCCAGTGTCCACGGGTGCAGGGTGCGGGGGCGCCCGTGCAGCGCCGAATTCCCCACGTGATCGAAAATGATTGCCCTCCCGCCGTCTGGCTTGAGCCGTAGCCCGCGCCCCTCGAATTGCTTGTGCATGGCCAAGGATTTGGTCGGGCGAAGGTGCCCGATGACGCTGACAGCCGGCACGTCCACTCCCTCCCCGATCAGGTCGCAGGATGTAAGCACCTGAAGGGAGCCATCGGCAAGGCCGTGCAGACGGCGGCGCCGCTCGATCTCCGACATGCTGCCATCAATGCTGGCGGCGGAATAGCCAGCAGCCTGAAATTCCCCTGCCACGTGCTCGGCATGGGCGATGGAGGTGCAGAACCACACGCCGGGACGACCTGGCGCATAGCGCGTATAGTGCTCGACCGCCGAGCCGGTGATCTTGGGCTTGTCCATCGCGTCGCCCAGGGCGCCCCGTGCATAGTCGCCTGCCACGATCGGCACGGCGGAGAGATCAGCCACCAACGGCGGCGCGAAATATTCGTAATCGGCCAGATAGCCGCGCGCGATCAGGTCGGGAATTTCCGGACCCAACACCATCGCTTGAAACTGCGCGCCGAGGCCGCGTCCATCTAGGCGCTCCGGCGTTGCCGTGACGCCCATGACGAAGGCGGCAGGATAGGCGGCAAGCACTTTCTCATATGTCGGTCCCACGCAATGATGCGCCTCGTCTGGGATGATCAGATCCGGCGCCGGGTAGCGGTCCATGCGGCGCGCGACCGTCTGAATCATGCCGATCTGCACGGGATGCGTCGATGGCGGCCAGCCGGGGGAGATGCGGCCGTGCGGCACGTCCCATGCCTCAAGCGCGGCGGAGATTTGATCCAGGATCAGCCCGCGATGGACCAGGATCAGCACCCGTTTCTTTTTCCGCATGGCGCCGTGCGCGATGGACGCAAAACAAATCGTCTTGCCGCTGCCGGTTGGCATCACCCCCAGCACGCGGCGGTGATGTCGCATCGCGCGCTTGAGGCCGGCGATCCACTCCTCCTGATAATCGCGAAGCGCGATCATCTTTCCCCCCCGATTTCAGGCATCGCGGAAAATGTCCGGTCGTATATCCTTCGGCGTGAGACCAAAAAATTCGGCCACATCACGCGCACGATGCGCGGGCACACCGCCGCGTTTCCAGTTGACGAGCGCCTGTTTTGTGACGCCGGCCGCGCGCGCCAACTCGGTCTGACGCCCAAGAGGAAGGTCACCGATCAGCCGCCGGCTGATTTCGATGACCTCTGAGGGGATGCGATAATGGGACATGGGGGGATAATAGCGCATTGTCGGCGCGCGTCAATAATAAATATCCTATTGACATCCGCGCAGGGGTAGGCGTAGGGTTGCGCCAGTGAAAAGGAGATCGAAATGCCGCAAGACCCATACCTTCCCGATGGCTGCAAGCAGGCGGATATCGACCGGCAATCCATGTCGGATCGGCAGCAGGAAGTTGCCGAGGATACTGAGGCGACTTGGATGAAGGTCAAACTCGCAATCGACGAATTAGCGCGAGCACAGAAAATTATTTCTGGGCAGTTGGACGTTCTTGAGCATCAACGCATTACCACGTGCAGAATGCTTATCGCACTTTCGCAAGATTGCGAATCTGATCAATTCCGGCGCCTTATTGCGGAATTAGCGGACAAGATCCTCGATGTGGATATAGAAACGCCATTCTTCGATCTTTCGTTCCCCACTCTCCGCGACGCGATCGACGACGCCGTTTCAGCGATGGAGAACGACCATGAGTGATACCCCTTATATTCACACCCCATACGATGGGCCGACCGCGCGGCAGGAAGAAATCGCCGAGGACGTGGAGACGCTGCACGAAAAGGTGGAGGAGATCGGAAAATATTTTGGTCCCGCCACCCTACTTTTGAAAAGTGCCATCGACGTGGTGGAGATTATGCGCACGGAAGCTGTGCGCGAACTGAGCAAGCTGCGCGAGGCGTCGAAATCCGACACTTTCCGCGACCACATTGACTATCTGATCGACCGCATCGAAGCCCCTGAGCTTGAGACGCCGTTCTTTGATCTCGATT
>JAKCCP010000221.1 GCA_021841985.1 Pseudomonadota bacterium
CGCAGCGCGAGTGCCAGATTTTCCCGGCGCGGAGAGATTTCGTGGCCCCACCTACCACACCGGGCATTGGCCGCATGAAGGCGTGGATTTTTCGGGCCAGCGCGTCGGCGTGATCGGCACCGGCTCTTCGGCGATCCAAGCGATCCCGGTGATCGCCGCCGCGGCCGCGCGGTTGACGGTGTTTCAACGCACGCCGAATTACAGTATCCCGGCGCATAATCGCCCGATGCCGCCGGAGCACGAACAGAGATGGAAAGCGCGCTATCCGGAATTGCGGGCGCGGGCGTGGGAGACGCGAAACGGCATCGTCTATGACCTCAACGACCAATCCGCGCTCGCGGTCGATGCGGAAACCCGCCGCCGCATCTACGAGGAACGCTGGACGGCGGGTGGCATTCCGTTCATGGCGGCGTTCAACGACCTGATCGTCAACCCCGACGCGAACGAAACCGCAGCGGCGTTCGTGCGCGAGAAAATTCGCGCGATCGTTCACGACCCCGACACCGCAGCAAAGCTCGCCCCGACCAGCTATCCGATCGGCACCAAGCGCATCTGTGTCGATAGCGATTATTTCGCGACCTTCAATTGCCCCCATGTCACCCTCGTCGATGTCCGTCAAGCACCGATCGTCGAGATCACCGAGAGCGGCCTCCGCACCACGGCGGCAAGCCATGAATTCGATGCGCTGGTGTTCGCGACCGGGTTTGACGCCATGACCGGCGCGCTGAATGCGATCGCCATCGAAAACGACGCGGGCGAGAGCCTGCGCGACAAATGGGCCGCCGGGCCACGCACCTATCTTGGCCTGATGGCGGCGGGATTTCCCAATCTCTTCATGATCACCGGCCCGGGCAGCCCGTCGGTTCTGAGCAACATGATGGTCTCGATCGAGCAGCACGTGGATTGGATCGCGCGCTGCCTCGCCGATCTCGGCGCGCGCGGCGCTGCTGGCATCGAGGCGAGCACGGCGGCGGAAGAGGCGTGGGTTGCGCATGTCAACGAGGTCGCGCACAAGACGTTATATCCCGCCGCGAATTCGTGGTACATGGGCGCGAATGTTCCCGGCAAGCCGCGCGTGTTCATGCCCTATATCGGCGGTGTCGGGGTCTATCGCGAAATTTGCGAGAAGGTGGCGGCGAACGGGTATGAGGGGTTTCATCTGCTCGCGCCGGTCGCGGCGGCGGCGGAATAGCGGCGGCGAGATCATGCGCGCCCTCGCGCTCGCCGGGCTTCTCGCCATCATCGCCCTGCCGGCCTGCGCGCAGGTCTTGCCCGATCCAAGGATGACCCCGGGCGCCATCAATCCCGATGTGACCGAGGGCAATATCGAGCGCACCATCTGCATCCCCGGTTTCGCGCGCCGCATCCGCCCGCCCGAGGAAGTCAGCTATCGCCTGAAACGCGATCTGATGGCCGCCTATGGCCATCGTGGCGAGCGGCTTCGCTATTATGAACTCGATCATCTCATCCCGCTCGAACTCGGCGGCGCGCCGCTGGCCTTTGCCAATCTCTGGGTCGAGCCGCGCCATGTCCGCAATGGCTGGGATGCGGCGCGCAAGGACGAGCTGGAGCGGGCGCTGAACGAACTGGTCTGCGCCCATCGCCTCGATCTCGCGACGGCGCAGCGCGACATCGCGAGCAACTGGATCGCCGCGTATCGCAAATATCTTGGTCCGGGTTACTAGAAAATGCTTCTTTTTCTGAAGAAAAAGAAGAAAAAAGACTTTTTCTTTGATGGCATTGTTTCCGGCAATGCCAAAATGGTTAAAAGTTTTTTGGTTATTTTTTTCAAAAAAGAACGATTTTTATTGTTTTTCCTTCTGCTTTCCGCGGCTCCCGCCCGCGCCGCGGACCCTTCGCCTGCCTGGCCGCATTTCGAAATCATTCTCTATCAAACAGAAACCGCAGCCCAGCTCACCGCCTTGCGCGACATCGGGGTCTCGGCGGCGATGCTACGCGCGCGCCGCGACGACGGGGCGGCGGAGGATCCGCATCTCGCGCGGCTCCAGGCGCTCGGGTTTCGCTTTTACGTCGAAAACATCGCGACCGATTTCTATAGCGCCTATCATCGCTGGCAAGGAGAGACGCCGGTGAACGCGGCGTTCCTCACCGATCAGGCCCTGCATCGGCAAAACCCCGCCGCCATCGCGCCATTTCTGCGTGCGCCAAGCCTTGTTGATCGGCACTGGCGAAACATCATCGCACGACGTATCGCCCGCATCGTCGCCAGCTTCCGCGCCGATCGGCCGCTTTATTACGATCTCGCCGACGAGGCCGGGATCGGCGATCTCTCGGCAGCCTGGGATTTCGATTTTTCTCCGCTGGCACTGGAGACATTCCGCGCCTCGCTGCGCGATCAGTATCATGATCTCGCCGCTCTCAACCATGAATGGGGAACGCGGTATCGGCGCTGGGGCGAGGTCATGCCGGAAACCACCGATCAGGCGCTGCGCCGGACGCAAGACGATCTCGCACCGTGGGCGGATTTCAAGGCGTGGATGGATGTTTCCTTCGCCGATGCCGTCCGTGCCGGCAGCGACGCCATCCATGCCGCCGATCCGCGGGCGCTGGCCGCCCTCGAGGGCGCGCAGATCCCGGGCTGGGGGGGCTATAACTATACTCATCTCGCTGGCGCCGTCGATGTCATGGAGATCTATGATTTCGGCGCGAGCGTCGCCATCGCGCGGGCGATGAACCCGAAGCTGATCACGCTGATGACCATCGCCGGCGCCGATCCGGCGTCACGCGCAGCGCTCTGGCACGGTGCGCTCGCCGGGATGGGCGGGGTCATTCTGTGGGATGAGAGCCAGGCGCTTGCCACGGCGGACGGCCGGCTTGGCCCTTGGGGGCGGGCGGCGGCGGCGGATTTCGCGGCGTTGCGTGGCCGGCTCGGCGATCTGCTGCTGGCCGCCAAGCGCCCGACGGATCCGATCGCCATCCTCTATTCGCCGGCGAGTTTTCGCGTCCGCTGGCTGCTCGATCGCGCCGCCGAAGGCGGTGACTGGGCGGCGCGGGGGGCCGATGCCGAGTATCAGGACAACCCGCAGAGCCACGCCATCGCCGGATTCCTCCATCTCCTCGGCGCACGCGGCTGGCAGCCGGAGATTATCTCCCCGGCCCGCCTCTCCGCTGGGGGATTGCGAGCGGGCGGGTTTCGCGTCCTGGTCCTGCCCGAGAGCATCGCGCTGTCGGACGCCGAGATCGCGGCGATTGGTGATTTCACCGCCGGCGGCGGGGTGGTGATCGCCAATACCACGCCGGGTCTTTTCGATGCGCATGGCAAACGTCGCCCAGCGCCGGCGCTGGGCGGGGCGGCGATGCGGCTCGACCCCGGGCAGGAGGATGCCGAGGCGCGCCTCACCCGCGTGCTCGCCGCCGCCGGTCTCACGCCGCCGCTCACGCTCACGACCGCGTCCGGAACCTG
The DNA here is from genome assembly GCA_021841985.1 of Pseudomonadota bacterium. Next base: position 3,425 of record JAKCCP010000221.1, read on the forward strand.
GCCCGAAGACGTCACCGTGACCCGGCTCTTGGCCGGTGGGCGGCCGATCCTCGCCCTTCAGCGCGATCTTTCAGCGGCGCCGCGCACGCCACTTCCCCTGACACTGACCTTGCCGCGCGCCTGCCGGGTCGAGGATTTGCGCGCCAGGCGGGACCTTGGCTGGCGGCGCGAGGTGACGCTGAGCCTTGACCCGGTCGTCCCGACGATTCTCGCCTGCTCCTAAGAGGGCGGTACCCGGCCGCGACAAGATTGCGGCGGCATCATCCCGCCTTGGGCGCCGCCGCCAGCACCGCCTCGACATCGCCCTCCGCCGCGATCCCGAGGATGTGGTTTGCGTGCCAGAGGGCATAAAACAGCAGGCTCCACATCGCCTGGCTCTCGCCGCGCGCGAACACCCTGGCCACCGCCTCGCGGCTGGCGAAGGCGGCGATGCCGGGGCTGGCCGCGACGAGGGGGGCGAGCCTTGCCCCGCGCGCGGCGATCCAGCGCGAAACCGGCGGCTTGAAGCCCCTCTTGCGGGCGAAGGGCCGCGCCGCGGGGAGGCGCGCGGCGAGCCAGCGCCGCAGCGCGAGCTTGCCGAGCCGCCAGCTCACTTTGCTGCGATCGGGCAGCGCGAAGGCGAACGCGGCGATTTCGGGGTCGATGAACGGTGTCCTGCCCTCGACGCCATGCGCCATCAGGCAGCGATCGAGCTTGATCAGCAAATCATTGGGCAGCCACTCGGCGCAATCGAGCGCCTGCAGCGCCCGCAGCGGATTGCGTCCCCTGGCCTCGCGCCGCTCGGCGGCGGTGAACCCTTCGCGCCAGCCGGAGAGGTCGAGGCCGGAGATGCCATCGAACACGCCGCGCTGGCGCGCCGGACGCTTGAAAAACCGCCATGGCGCGACGGCGCGGCGATAGCGGCCGTAGCCCGCGAACATCTCGTCGCCGCCCTCGCCACACAGCGTCACCTTGAGCTGGCCGGCGGCGGCGCGGCCGAGGAACCAGGTGGGAAGAGCGGCGGCATCGGTCGTCGGGTCGTCGAGGCAGGCGGCGATGCGCGGCGCCGCGGCCCAGAAATCGGCCTCGGTCATGCTGATGCGCTCGCAGCGCGCGCCGACCGCGCGGGCAACAGCGAGGGCGGATTCGCTCTCATCGTCGGCGTCCGCCCCATCATAGCCGATGGTGATCGCCTGCACCCGCTCGCCGCTGATCCGGTGCATGAGCCAGAGCAGGGCGGAACTGTCGATCCCGCCGGAGAGAAAGAGGCCATAAGGCACGTCCGAGCGCAGATGCAGGGCGACACTCTCGGTGAGCACGCGATCGAGATCGGCGAGCGAGGCGGCGCGCGTCACCGGCCGCGCCGGCAGCCGCGCCAATTGTCTGCGCTCGACGATCCGGCCATTTTCCACGACCAGTGTCTCGCCCGGCAGCACGCGGCGGATCTCGGGGAAAATGGTCGCGGCGCCGGTGGTGAATTTGAGCTGTAGCAATTCCGCCCGCCGTGCCGGATCGATCTCGGCGCGCGCGAGGCCGGCGCGAAGCAGCGCCTGGGGTTCGGAGGCGAAAGCGAAACCGGCGGCGCTTTCGACGTAATAGAGCGGCTTGATGCCGAACGGGTCACGCGCCAGCACGAGCCGCCCGGTGCTCGGATCATGCAGCGCGAGCGCGTACATGCCGCGCAGCCAGGCGGCGAAATCGAGGCCGTGCGCGGCGTAGAGAAAAAGGATCGGCTCGCAATCGGAGTGGGTCTGAAACCGCGCCGCCGGCAGGGCGGCGCGCAAGGCGGGGTCGTTATAGATCTCGCCATTGACCACCAAAGCGAGGCCGCCGGGGCCAAAAAGCGGCTGATCGCCGGTCACCAGATCGATGATCGCGAGGCGGCGATGCACCAGCGCGACCGGACCGGCGACGTGGCGGCCACCGCCATCCGGCCCGCGATGGCCGAGCGCCGTGGCCAGCGCGGTCAGCACCCCAGAATCGGGCTGGCGCCCATCGCGCATCATCACGCCCGCGATCCCGCACATGCCCGTCTCCGTTTCAGCCTCGCGGCGGGATATACCCCGCTTGCGCTTCCATCGCCAGGACGTGCTAGGAGACGCCCCAACCATGCGGATTCTTTTCGTGACCTCGAACCGGGTGGGCGATGCGGTGCTCTCGACCGGGCGGCGCGCCGCCGTGGTGGCGCCGGCGCTGCTCGGGCGCGAGGTCGCGGCGTGAGTGCCGCGAATTTGCGTGTCGCCCATGTCATCGCCGGCGCCGCGATGGGCGGGGCGGAGCTGTTTTTCGAGCGGCTTTGCCTCGCCGAGCGGGCGGCCGGCGATGACGTGTTGCCGGTCATCAAGCGCGATGCGGCGCGCGCCGCGCGTCTGGCCGCCGGCGGGCTCGCGCCGGTCGAACTCGGCTTCGGCCACATCGTCGATTTTTGGACGAAACCGCGTCTCGCCCGCCATCTCCGCCGCTTCGCCCCCCGCGTCGTGGTAAGCTGGATGAGCCGCGCGAGCCTCCACACCCCGCGCGGCGATTACGTTCTGCTCGGGCGCCTCGGCGGCTTCTACAATCTCGCCCATTTTCGCCATTGTGATCATCTGATCGGCAATACCCGCGGCCTCGTCGCCTGGATGCGGGCGCGCGGCTGGCCCGCGGCGCGGACGCATTACCTGCCGAATTTCGTCACCGACCAATCCGGCGGCTTGCCGGCGGCATTCGCGGGATCGGGGAAGCTATTGCTCGGGCTCGGCCGGCTGCATACCGAAAAGGGCTTCGATATCCTGCTTCGTGCCTTGCCGGCGCTGCCCGGCGTGCGGCTGGTGCTCGCCGGTGACGGGCCGGAGCGGAGCGCCCTGATGCGGCTCGCCGGCGCGCTTGGCATCGTCGAGCGGGTGGTGTTCGCCGGCTGGCGGCAGGATATCGCGGCGTTGCTGGCCGCGGCCGACATGCTGGTCTGCCCGTCGCGCTGCGAGCCGCTCGGCAATGTCATCCTCGAGGCCTGGTCGGCTGCGTGCCCGGTGGTGGCGAGCGCGGTCGAGGGGCCGAGCGAATTGATCCGGGACGGTGTTGACGGCGCGCTGTTCCCCTCCGAAAACCCGGACGCGCTAGCACGGCGGCTGGCGGCACTGCTGGCCGCGCCCGAGCGCGCGCGGGCGATGGCGGCGGCCGGGCGGGCGCGTTTTCTGGCCGATTTCGCCGAGGTCGCGGTGCTCCGCCAATGGCGCGACTTTCTAGCGACGATCGAACGGTGACGATGGCAGTAAACTCTCTCCCCGGCCTTACCGGCCGCATGGTGACGGCCTTGCGTGTCCCCGGCCGCCTTTCCCGGCTGGAGCGCGCCGCCACGCTCGCGACCCTCATGGTTCCGGTGTTCATGGTCCATGGAAGGGTGATCGGCGAGGCGCTGATGATCCTGATCGCGCTCATCTTGCTTCTGCGCAGTGCCGCGCGCGCCGATTTTTCCTGGGCACGGCGGCCTTGGATGATGATCGGGCTCGCCTGGTGGGGCTGGCTCGTGCTCTGCTCGCTGCCGCGTCCCGAACATGGCGTGATCGGGCATGGCGTGATCGGGCATGGCAGAATC
>JAKCCP010000080.1 GCA_021841985.1 Pseudomonadota bacterium
GCCGGGGCGTCCAGCTCGACCGTCGCCGCACATTCCGCCCCCAGCCGCACCACGGCCGGCTGCGGCGTCTCGCGGGCACGGAGCTTCACCGCGCAGGGCACCGGGGCGGTCGGCAGCGGCGCCAGCCAGTTCACCTCGCGCAGGCCGACGCGGCGCACACCGGCTGCCCCGCGCGGCGCCACCACCACCCGCCGCCGCGTGGCATCGAGCGCCACCACCACCTGCGGCACACCATCCGCCATCCCCGCCAGCCCCAGCCGCTTGGCCTGCCCGACGGTGTAGTGCGCAATCCCTTCATGGCGCCCGAGCGCACGACCCGCGCGCGACACGATCTCGCCCGGCAACGCCGCCTCCGGGCGCAGCCGCGCCACCACGTCCGAATAACGCCCTTCAGGAACGAAACAGATATCCTGGCTGTCCGGCTTTTCGGCAACTGGCAGGCCAAGCCGCGCCGCCGCCGCCCGCACCACCGCTTTGCTCGCCATCTCGCCCAGGGGGAAACGACAGAATTCGAGCTGCGCGCGGGTCGTGGCAAACAGAAACCAGCTCTGATCGCGCGCCAGATCCGCCGCGCGATGCAGTTCCACCCCCGCCGGCCCCTCAAGGCGCCGCACATAATGCCCGGTCGCCAGCGCCGCCGCCCCCAGATCGCGCGCCAGCGCCAGCAAATCGCCGAATTTCACGCTCTGGTTGCAGCGCACGCACGGCACCGGCGTCTCGCCGGCCGCGTAAGATGCGGCAAAATCCTCGATCACCGCGGCGCGAAACCGCGCCTCGGCATCGATCACGTAATGCGCAATTCCCAGATGATCGGCGACCCGGCGGGCATCATGGATGTCCTGGCCGGCACAACAGGCGCCCTTGCGCCCGCGCGCCGCGCCATGATCGTAAAGCTGCAGGGTGACCCCCACCACCTCATGGCCGGCCTCGGCCAACAGCCCCGCCACCACGGAACTATCCACCCCACCCGACATCGCCACCACCACCCTCACGCATGACCTCCCGACGCGGCTGAACGGGCGAAAAGTAGGGCCAGAGGGGCGCTGCCCCTCTGGACGCCCCGCTGGGGCCAGTAGCCCCAGACCCCCATCCTGGAGGAGGGTTGCCGGGAGAGGGTCCGGGGACATTGTCCCTGGCGGGTGGTGCAGGAGAGCGGCGCCCTCCTGGCCTTGCCTTCCTTCCCACGTCGCCGCATCGTGGTCATTCGTTGAGCAGGTTGCGGGTGGCGGCGGGGAGGCGGACGGTGAGGCCGTCGAGTTGGTCGCTCATCACGATCTGGCAGCCGAGGCGGGAGGTTTTTTCCAGGCCGAAGGCGAGGTCGAGCATATCCTCCTCGTCTTCGCTGGGGGTTGCGAGTTTGCCGAACCAGGCGGGATCGACGATGACGTGGCAGGTCGAGCAGGCGAGCGAGCCTTCACAGGCGCCCTCGATATCGATGTCGTGGCGATGGGCGATTTCCAGCACCGAGAGGCCGAGCGGGGCGTCAACCTCGCGCCTGGTGCCGTCGCGTTCGATGAAGGTCATTCTGGGCATGGCGAGCTCGCTCTATCTTGGCCGTGGCCGCGCGGGTGGATGGCGGCGGAGGTAGAACGTCCACTATTGCCCTGCAAGCCGGCGCGGCGTTCAGGCGGCGCGGCGGGCGAGGCGCCGCGCCATCGCCTGATAGGCGGCGGCGAAGGCCGTGATATCGGCGGCGCAGACATTCCACGGCAGCGAGACGCGGATCGCCTGGCCGGCAAGCTCGCCGAGCCCCATCGCCGCCAGCACGTGGCTCCGCGCGACCTTGCCGGAGCTGCACGCCGCCCCCGCCGAGACCGCGATCCCGGCGAGATCGAGCGCGATCACCTGGGTTTCCGCCGCCACGCCGGGCAGAGCGAGGCAGGTGGTGTTGGGCAGGCGCTCGGCGCCGGCGCCGCAGACGATGGCGCCAGCCGCGCGCGCGGCCATTTCGGCGGCATCGCGCAAGGGGGCGAGGTCGGCGGGCGGCGTGCTCGCGGCGGCGGCGAAGCCGGCGATGGCGGCGAGCGCCGGGGTGCCGCCGCGCCGCCCGCGCTCCTGGCCGCCACCCTTGATCAGCGGCACCAGACGATCGGCGGCGTCCGGGGCGAGCAGCAGCGCCCCGACGCCGGTCGGGCCGCCGAGCTTGTGGGCGGAAAGCGCGAGACTGTCGGCGCCGAGGGCCGCCCAATCGAGCGCCAGGCGCCCGGCCGCCTGCACCGCATCGACGTGGAGATGCGCGCCGAAGCGGTGGCATAGGCGCGCGGCCGCGGGGATCGGATGGAGGACGCCGGTTTCGTTGTTGGCGAGCATGAGGGCGACGAAGGCGTCGTCCGTGCCCGCCAGGATCTGCTCCAGGGCGGCGAGGTCGGCGCGTCCGGCGGAATCGACTGGCAGGATCGCGGCCTCCGGGGCGGCGGCGCGCACCGCGTCGTGTTCGGTGGCGCCGATGATCAGCCTCCGCCCGACGCCAAGCCCGGTGATCGCCAGGGTATTGGCCTCGGTACCGCCGGAGGTAAAGACGAGATCGGCCGGGCGGGCGCCGAAGCGCTGGGCGATGGTCTCGCGCGCGGCTTCGAGGAGCGCGCGGGCGGCGCGGCCGGGGCCATGCACGGAGGCGGGGTTGCCGATCTGGTCAAATGCCGCGAGCAGCGCCGCGCGCGCCGCGGGAAGCAGCGGCTCGGTGGCATTGGCGTCGAGATAGACCCGCCGCCGCGCGGTTTCCGCGCGCGGCATTTCAAGCAGCTTTCCGCGGTTTGCCGGGATGCCCCACGCCGCACTTGCCGGCGACCACGTCGGCGAGGGTGATGGCGTCGAGGAAGTCATGGATACGCTGGCAGAGTTCCTGCCACAGCGCGGCCGTCGGGCCGTCCGCGGCGCCGATCGCGACGCCGTCAAGGCAGCACCCCTCGGCGTTGCCTTCATCGACGGCGCGGATGACGGTCGCGATGGTGATTTGCATGGCCGGCCGCGCGAGGCAGTAGCCGCCGCCCGGGCCGCGCGCGGAGATCACCAGGCCGGCGCGGCGCAGGCGGCCGAAAATCTGTTCGAGATAGGCTGGGCTGATGCCCTGGCGCGCGGCGACCTCGGCGAGGCTCACCGGTCGGGCGGCGCAATCGGGTTCCGCGTGCGCGGCGAGATCAACCAGGGCGATGACCGCGTAGCGCCCGCGTGTGGAGAGTTGCATGCTCTAATCTCCGGCCGACTCGCGCATTTTCACCCCCGACGCGAGCCGCGCGAGCCGCGCCTCGACCTCGGTGAGTTCGGCGCGGAGGCTTTCCACGTCGCGGAGCAGCGGATCGAGCGCCGCCTCGGCCGGCGTGCCATAGGGATCGAAGCAGGGGGCGTGGCGCTGACGCTCGATCGGGCGCGCGGGAATGCCCACCACCGTGGTGCCGGCCGCGACCGGCTGCACCACCACCGCATTGGCGCCGATCCGGGCGTTGTCGCCGATGGTGATCGCCCCGAGCACCTTCGCCCCGGCGCCGATGATCACGCCGTTGCCGATGGTGGGGTGGCGCTTGCCCCGCTCGGAGGTGGTGCCCCCCAAGGTAACCTGATGATACATATAGACATCATCGCCGATTTCGGCGGTCTCGCCGATCACCACCCCCATGCCGTGGTCGATGATCACGCGCCGGCCGACGCGCGCGCCGGGATGGATCTCGATGCCAGTGAGCCAGCGGCTGAGATAGGAAACCAGCCGCCCGAGCAGGCGCAGGCGGCGGCGCCACAGCGCTTGCGCCAGGCGATGCCACATCAGGGCATGGAGACCGGGATAGCAGAGCAGCACCTCGAGGTCGGAATGCGCCGCCGGATCCTTCTCGCGATAGGCCCGGATGGTCTCACGCAAAAAAATGAAGGCCATGCGACATTTCCATTATGAATTGGCGACCATAGAGACCTATATTCGCTTCGCGGCGGCTTTCTTGAAGAGCCCGTAGCGGAGCGCCGAGCGAGAAGGGGAAGCCGACCCGACAAGACCAGAGTAGAGCGATCAGAAATGTCAGAACCAACAAGGAGAGCATGAAACCGTGAGAGGAGCAAAAGCCCGAACGAGACCCGAAAGAGGCTGAGCCGCCGCCAAGGGAAAGCCCGTCGTCCCGATCGTGGTGGACCAGGGACAGCAGGTGGGCCCGGAACGTCACGAAGTTCTTCGTCGCCGCATGCCGAGGCCTCGGCAAGGTGGGTGTGGAGGACAGTGACGCCACAGAGTGGTTCCCTTCGGTTTCCAAGCCTATGTGATCAAGAATTAGGGATCGCGCGCCCCGGTGCAATCGGAAATCGTAGCATCCGCTAAAAGAATCGGATAGGTTTTCGATCGAACAGGTGGGGCGTGAGGCGGGTTCCGTGGCCGGGGTTTGGCCCATCGGCGAGGGACGCGCCGCAATATCGGGAACGCGCGGGCTGGTCCTGTGTTGGGCTGCGAGATGGGTTTGGCTCTGGAATGGCTCGAAAATGAGCTGGGGAAAAGGGAGGATGTTGCGCGCAAGCGCGGCGAAAACGTCAGAAACCAGTCGTGAGACGGCCAGGAATGGCCGTATGTGAGCAAAGAACGGAAAGCAAAATCATGCCCGAAGTCATGTTCGCCGGCCCTGATGGGCGGTTGGAAGGTCGCTACCACCACTCCAAGGAGACCGGTGCGCCGGTCGCCCTGGTGCTGCATCCACACCCGCTGCATGGCGGGACGATGAATAATCGCATCACCTATACGGTGTATCAGTCGTTCCAGCGTCTCGGCTTCTCGGTGATGCGGTTCAATTTTCGCGGTGTCGGGCGGAGCCAGGGGCGCTATGACGGCGGCATCGGCGAAATCAGCGACGCCGCCGCCGCGCTGGACTGGCTGCAGGCGGTGAATCCGCATGCCGGCGGGTTGTGGATCGCCGGCTATTCCTTTGGCGCCTTTGTCAGCATGCAGCTTCTTATGCGTCGCCCCGAGGTTTCGGGCTGGGTCAGCATCGCGCCGCCCGCGAGCCACTACGATTTCGGTTTCCTCGCTCCCTGCCCGTGTGGCGGGCTGATGATCCATGGCGACAATGACGACCTTGTCCCCGAACCCTCCGTGCGCAAGCTCGTGGACAAGCTCAACACCCAAAAAGGCGTCACCGTCGATTATCGGATTTTTGCCGGGGCGGATCACGTCATGGCCAGCCACGCCGAACAGATCGCCGTGGCGGTCGAGGATCATGTCAGCAAGAAGATGATCGGGCGGCACATGGCGCTTGCCGCTGATTAGCGCCACGCTCGTCATGTGCGCAACAGGCCGGCATGCGTGTAACGGGCCGGGGGATCGGGTGATCCTCCGGCCTTTTTTATGACCCGCGACGCGCTGGCTAGAGGAGGACAATGCCGGCCGCCAGGGTCAGCACAGTGAGCGGCGCGCCGATCGCGAAATAGGTCCAGAAGCCGACATGGACCCCTTCCGCCGCCGCAAGCTGCACGACGATCAGATTGGCCACCGAGCCCACGATGGTGAAATTGCCGGCGAGCGTCGAGGCCATGGCGACCGCGAGCCAGGCTCGCGTGGGATCGGCGAGATGGGCGATGAAGGGGCGGAGCACGAGCACTGCCGGCACGTTGCTCACGATGTTGGAGAGCGCTGCCGTCAGCAGGCTCAACACCGCGACCTGATCGAGATGCCAGGCGGCGATGCGCGCGATCAGCCGTTCATCGAGCACCGCGTGCTGTAGCCCGGCTACCACCACGAAGAGACCGGCGAACATCAGCAACAGCGCGCCATTGACCTCGGCATAGAAGCGCTGGGCCTTGAGCCGGCGAGTGAGCAGCAGCACCCCGCCGGCCACCATCGCTGCCTCGGCCGGCGGCACGCCGAGGAAAAACGCCGCGATCAGGCCAAGTGTCACCAGCACGGTCTTGCGCACCAGGGGGAGCGAAATCCGCGCCCGCGCCGGCTCGGCGGCGAGGCGCGCGCGCACCAGGAATTCCTCGCGCCAGATGATCGCGATCAGCACCAGGGTTGCCAGCAGCCCGATCGCCGCCACCGGCGCCAGACGGGCGGTGAACACGCCGTAGGGGATGCGCGAGAGGCTGCCGATGATCATGTTCTGCGGATTGCCGGTGATGGTCGCGACACTGCCGACATTGGCCGCCATGGCGATCGCCAGCATATAAGGCACCGGGCGGCGCCCGAGGCGTTTCACCACATCCAGCACCAGCGGCGTCAGCACCAGGCAGATCGTGTCGTTCACCAGAAACGCCGAGAACACCCCCGAGACGCCCACCACCGCCGCGAGCAGCAGCAGGGGATGGCGCGCCCGCCGCACCGCCCAGGCGGCGATCAACTGGAAGCCGCCGGCGAGCCGCAACGAGGCCACGACGACCATCATGCCGAGAAGCAAGGCGAGCGTGTCGAGATCGATCGCCTGATAGGCCTCGGCGAGACTGAGCGCGCCGCTCGCCACCATCAGCACCGCGCCGAGAAAGGCCGCTCCGGTTCGGTCGAGGCGAAACCAGGGTAACCGGCCGAAGCCCACGACGCCGTATGTGGCGACAAAAATCAGCAGAGCGGCGAGGCCTTTGTAGCTCGCCGCATCAGCGGGCAGGAAACGCAAGATTACTTGATAATGATCTCGACGCGGCGGTTTTGCGGCTCGCGCACGCCATCGGCGGTCGGCACCAGGGGGTGGGTCTCGCCGAAGCCCTGGATGTCGATCACGTTCTTCGGCACGCCATCGCGCACCAGCTCGGCCGCGACGTTCTCGGCGCGCTTGACCGAAAGCTTCTGGTTGTATTGCGCGCTGCCGGAGCGGTCGGTGTAGCCGTTGACGTCGATCCGCGTGTACTGCACCCGCGTCGAGGCCTGCGCCGCCTCGGCGACGATCTGCTTCGCGCGATCGGTCAGATCGGCCTTGTCCCAGTCAAAGAACACGAGATAGGTCCGCGCTGGCGCTGGCGCCGGCGCTGGCGCGGCAACCGGAGCCGGGGCGGGCGGCGGTGGCGGCGGCGC
>JAKCCP010000069.1 GCA_021841985.1 Pseudomonadota bacterium
TCGGGGCGCAAGACCAGCGGAGGACGTTGTCCCCGCTGGTCCAGGACCGAACCCTGCCCTTAGGCGACCCGGCCTTGGGCGACCCGGCCTTAGGCGACCTGGAAACCCGCCCCGGTCGCGCGTTCGATGGCCCGGAGCGCGCCGCGTTCGGCGTTGCCGCAGAACGAGATGGCGATGCCGCGCGCGCCGGCGCGCGCGGTGCGGCCGATGCGGTGGACATAATCCTCGGGCTGCGCCGGCAGGTCGAAATTGATCACGTGCGAGACCTGCGCGACGTCGATCCCGCGCGCCGCGATATCGGTCGCGACCAGCACCCGGGCGCGGCCATCGCGGAAGCGGTCGAGCGCCTTGCCACGCGCCGCCTGGCTCTTATTGCCGTGGATGGTGCTGACCTCGACCCCGTCGGCGCCGAGGGTTTCGGCGAGGCGGTCGGCGGCGCGCTTGGTGCGGGTAAAGACCAGCACCCGCGACAGCGCCGGATCGGCGAGCAGGCGGCCGAGCAGCGCCCGTTTGCCGGCGGGATCGACGAAATGCACGTGCTGCTCGATGCGCGAGGCCGCGGGCGCGGTGCGGGCGATTTCCACTCGCGCCGGGTTGCGGAGCAGGCTTTCGGCGAGCTTGCCGACCGCGGCCGGCATCGTCGCCGAGAACAGTGCCGATTGCCGCGCCGCCGGCAAGGCGGCGATGATGCGGCGGATATCGGCGATGAAGCCGAGATCGAGCATGCGATCGGCCTCGTCGAGCACGAGATGGCGGACCTCATGCAGGCGGAGTTCGTTGGTCGCCATCAGATCGCGCACCCGACCGGGCGTTCCGACCACGATATCGACGCCGGGGCGCATCCGCTGCACCTGCGCGTGACGGCTCAAGCCGCCGACGATGGTCACCAGACGCCGGCGCGCGACGCCCCCGAAGTTGAGCAGGCTGGCCTCGATCTGAAGCGCCAATTCGCGGGTCGGCGCGAGGATCAGGGCGCGGGTGGTGAAAGGGCCGAGCGGCGCCGCCGGCGGGGTGGCGGCGAGGTGATGCAGGATCGGCAGCGCGAAGGCCGCGGTCTTGCCGGTGCCGGTTTCGGCGATGCCGAGCAGATCGCGCCCGGTGAGAAGCGGCGGGATGGCCCCGGCCTGGATCGGCGTCGGGGTTTCGAAACGCGCCCGCGTCAGGGCGCCAAGCAGCGGCTCGGCGAGGCCGAGGCTAGCAAAACTCATGGATGGCACGAAAATTCATCTCCAACGCCGAAGGGCCGCCAATGCGGCTCGAAGGGGCGCCTTACTGTCCGCCTGCCCGCGCGATACCGGGGCGAACGATTGATAACGGGAGTCCCGCAACTGAAACGCGCCCGGGTCAAGGGCGCGCCGATCACGCGATGTGCGGAACGCCCCCTCTATCCTTCGCATCCGCAAAAAAAGCAAGAAAAATCCACCGGCTGGTGCCGGGCGCGCTTGGTCAAACGCCTCGGCAATGGGATAATGGCTTGCTGCCAGCGGCTTTTGTTCCATCCCGCCAGAGCGAGGCATGACGCATTCTTCCCCGTTCCACGCCGATCGGCCGGCGACCGCCCGGCTCGAACACCCGGTTTGCACCGTGGTGATCGACGCCGAGGAGGATTTCGACTGGCTGACCCCGATCGAGGGCACCGGCTTCACCACCGAATGCATGCGCCAGATTCCCGATTTGCACGAAATCCTCGGCGCCTATGGCGCGGTGCCGGCCTATCTGCTGACCTACCCGGTGCTCGCGGACGAGGACACGGTGCGGCTCATCCGCCGCCAGCTCGAACGCGGGCAATGCGTGGTCGGCGTGCAGTTGCACACCTGGGTGACGCCGCCGCTCGGCGCCGAGCCGAGCCGCCGTTTTTCCTTCTCGGGCAATCTCGACGCCGGCCGGGAGGAGCAGAAACTGCTCGCGCTCAAGGCGAAGTTCACCGCCTGCTTCGGATTTGCGCCCACCATCCACCGCGCCGGACGCTACGGCATCGGCGCGCAAACCGCGGCTCTGCTCGAAAAACATGGGTTTCTGATCGACACCAGCCTCGCCCCGCGCACCAGCTTCACGCATGAAGGGGGGCCGGACCACAGCAGCTATGATTATCGGCCGTTCTGGTTCGGCGAGCACCGCGACCTTCTGGAGGTGCCGCTTTGCCGCAGCGTCGTCGGCTGGGGGGGCGAGCTTGGGCGCTGGCTCTACCAGGCGCTGTCGGGGCCGCGCATGACCCGGCTCCGCGTGCCCTCGCTCCTCACCCGTTCACGCTGCGCCGAGCGCATCACCCTCTCCCCGGAAGGCAATGACGCCTCGGCGATGCGCCGGCTGGTCCGTCATCTCCGCCGGCGCGGCGAGATGGTCTTTCCGCTCAGTTTCCATAGCTCCTCGCTGGCGCCGGGCCGCAACCCCTATGTCCAGAGCCGCGCCGATCTGCATTATTTCTACGATCGTCTCTCCGCCCAGCTCGACCACTTCGCCGGGGCGCTCGGCGGCCGTTTCGCGGCGCTGCCCGAAATCCCCGCCCTCCTCGCCCCGCCGCCGGAGCGGCGGGCATGACGGGGCCCCCGGACAAAGACCGCAAGGTATTGCTGGTGGTCAATAATTTTCCTCCCGTGCGGGGCGGCTCGGCGGTCGTTTACGACAACCTCGCCCGCCATGGCGGCGGCCGGGTCATGGTCCTCGCGCCGCGCATCAGCTACACCGACGGCCTGCCCCTGATCGGCTGGCGCGAACACGACCGCAAGGCGCCGTTTCCCGTCCGGCGCCTCAAGCTGCTGCGGACGGTGATCGATCCGCCACGCGGCCAATGGTTCGGCAAGCTCGGTTTCCGCCTTCACGACGTCATGATCCGCCTGCGTCTGGCCGCGACCGTGCTGTGGCTGATCGCGCATGAGCGAATCGGGGCGGTCTGCCTCGGCGAATTGCTCGCCAGCGGCTGGCTGGTCGGCCTGCTCGGCAAAATCCCCGGCGTCACCACCCTGGTCTATATCCACGGCGAGGAGATCACCACCGACGACCCTTACGACCCTGGCCATCACCGCCGCCGCCACGGCTTGCTCGGTGTCGATCACATCATCGTCGTCAGCCGCTTCACCCTCGGCGCGGTACGCCGTCTTTTGGGCGCGGAAAGCCCGGCGCGCATCAGCCTGATCGAAAACGGCGTCGATACCGCCCGCTTCCGCCCGGCCGCCAAACGCGCCGATCTCTTGCGCCTCTATCGGCTCGAAGGCGCCTTCGTGTTCGTCTCGGTGTGCCGGCTTCTGGAGAAAAAAGGCATCGACCAGGCGATTCGCGCCTTGGCCGAAATCGCGCCGCCGCGGCCCGATATCCGCCTGCTCGTCGTCGGCCAGGGCCCCTACCGGGCGCGGCTCGAGGAGATCGCGCGCGAAGCGGGGATCGCGGACAAGGTCGTCTTCACCGGCCTCGTGCCGGAGGAGGAACTGGTCGATCATTACTGCCTCGGCGATGTCTTCGTGATGCCCAATCGGGCGCTTCCCGATGGCGACACCGAGGGCTTCGGCCTGGTTTTTCTCGAAGCCAATAGCTGCGGCCTGCCGGTCATCGCCGGGCGCGACGGCGGCAGCACCGATGCGGTGGCGGACGGGGTGAATGGCATCGTCGTCGATGGCGGCTCGGTCGCGGCGATCGCCGGCGCGATGGCGCGGCTCCACGACGATGCCGATCTCCGCGAAACCCTCCGCCGCCAGGGCCTCGCCACCGCCGCCGCCGCCGGCTGGGAGGAAAAAAGCGCGGCTTTTCTGCGGCTCGCGCTCGAGGGCGATGCGCCAGCGGACAAGCCTCGGGATGGGGCGCGCTAGCGGCGATGTCGCTCGGCCCCTTCGCCATTGCCGCTATCGTGCCGCCGCTCAACCTGGTGCCGCTCGGCCTCGCCGGGGTCGCGCTCGCCGCGCTGACGCGCTGGCGCCGGCTCGGGCTCGCCATCGCCGGGGTGGCGCTGGCCTTGCTGCTGGTGCTCGCCTTGCCGTTCACCGGGGGGCTGCTGATCGCCTCGCTCGAGCGCGGTTTGCCACTCATCCCACCCGCCGATGACCCGCCGCGCGCCATCGTCGTGCTCGCCGCCGAGGTCGATCATGGCGCGCGCGATCCCGGGGCGAGCAGTGCCGCGGACGATCAGGCGGTCGATCTCGGCCCGCTCACCGTCATGCGTCTCCGCGCCGCCGCCGCCCTCGCCCGGCGCACCGGGCTGCCGGTGCTGGTCAGCGGCGGCAAGCCGCCGGACGGGTCGGTCTCGCTCGCCGCCCTGATGGCCGAGAGTCTGCGCGACGATTTCGGCGTCCCGACGCGCTGGCGCGAAGACCGCTCCGACGATACCTGGGAGAACGCCAGCGACAGCGCCGCCATCCTCCGCCGCGAGGGGATCGGCTCGGTCTATCTCGTCACCCATGCCTGGCACATGCCGCGGGCGCTGATCGCGTTCCGCCATGCCGGCCTCCGCGCCACCGCCGCCCCGGTTCTGCTCGACCACGCGCCGACCGGGATCGCGAGCGATTTCGCGCCCCGCCTCAGCGGCTGGCGGATGAGCTTCTATGCCCTGCATGAATGGATCGGTTGCCTCTATTATGCCTGGCGGCGCTGAGCGGATGGAGGTGTTCGCGACCCCCGATCTCGCGGCGCTGCCGGAGGCGATGTTCCCCGAAGCGGCGGCGGATTTCTTCTCCTCGCGCCTCTGGTACGCGACGGTGATCGCCGCTGCCCTGCCGGTCGGGGTCGCGCCCTGTTTCGTCGCGGCGCGGCGGCGCGACGCCGTCCGGGCGGTGTTTCCGCTCCGCCTCGACCCGGCCGGCCCGGCCAGCCTCACCACCCCCTATACCTGCCTCCACGCCCCGCTCTTCGCCACTGACGCCGATCAGGAGGAGCGCGCGGCGGCGGCGGCGGCGTTCGGGGGGTTTTGCCGGCGCTATCCGGTGGTGCGGCTCGACGCGCTCGCCGCCGGGACGCGGGATCTGGCGGCGCTCGCGGCCGGGGCACGCGCCGCGGGGCTCATCGTGCGGCGGTTTCAGCATTTCGGCAATTGGCACGAGGATCTCGCCGAGCGCGACTTCGCATCCTACCTCGCTTGCCGGCCGGGGCCGCTCCGCGAGACCATCCGGCGGAAGCTCCGCCGCGCCGACGAGCGCACGCAGCTTACGATGATCTCCACGGCGGACGGGTTGGAGGCCGGCATCGCCGCGTTCGAGCGGGTCTATGCGCGGAGCTGGAAGGGGCCCGAGCCGTTCCCGCGTTTCAATGCCGCGCTGATGCGGGCGGCGGCGCCGCTCGGCCTCCTCCGCCTGTTCATCCTCGCGGACGCATCCGGCCCGATCGCGGTGCAGTTCTGGATCGTCGCCGGGGGCACAGCGACGGTGCTGAAACTCGCCCATGACGAGGCCGCCCGCGCCCTCTCGCCCGGCACCGTGCTGACGGCGCGGGCGATTCGCAGTCTGATCGCCACGGACGGCGTCTCCGGGCTCGATTTCGGCCGCGGCGACGATCCCTATAAATCGCTCTGGGCGAGCCGGCGGCGCCAGCGGATCGGGCTTTTGCTGATCAATCCCCGCCGCCCCGGCGGGCTCGTGACCCTCGCCCGCCACATCGCCGGCGAGGTGAGCCGCTCGCTGCGCGGCAAACGTCCGCCGCCGGGACGCGCCAACCTGGGCAGCGCCAACCCGGGCAGCGCCAACCCGGGCAGCGCCAACCCGGGCAGCGATTGAAGGAGCCTTCATGCGTATTCTTTATAGCCATCGCATCCAGTCGCGTGACGGGCAGAGCGTGCATGTCGAGGAACTGATCGCCGCCTTGCGCGCCGAAGGCGCCGAGGTTCTGGTCGTCGGCCCGGGGTTTTATGAGCAATCCGGCTTCGGCGGCGAAAGCCGTCTCGTCGCCCTCGCCCGCCGCCTGCTGCCCGCAGCCCTCGCCGAGCTTGCCGAACTCGCCTACAACCTTCCGGCGTATCGCCGCCTTCGCCGCGCCGCGCGCGGCTTTCGCCCCGATGTCATCTATGAGCGCTATAATCTTTTCTATCTCGCCGGGGCCGCTCTCGCGCGGAACGAGGGGATACCGTTTTTTCTCGAAGTCAATGCGCCGCTCGCCGAGGAGCGGGCGCGGTTCGGCGGGCTTCGCCTCGGCGGGCTGGCGCGCTGGGCGGAGCGCCATGTCTGGCGCGCGGCGGCGCGGGTTTTTGCGGTGACCGGCGTGCTCGGCGAGATGATCGCGCAGAGTGGCGTCGCCTCCGAGCGCCTCGTCATCACCCCGAACGGCATCGATCTCGCGGCGTTTCCCGAGCCCCGCGATGGCGCCATCGGGCGCGAGACACTGGTGCTCGGCTTCACCGGCTTCGTGCGCGAATGGCACGGGTTGGACGCGGTGATCACGGCACTCGCCGCGCCGGGCACCGATCCGCGTCTTCGCCTCGTCATCGCCGGCGACGGTCCGGCGCGGCCGCGCCTTGAGCGCCAGGCGGCGGCGCTTGGCGTTGCCGCGCGGGTCCGCTTCACCGGGCTCGTCGGCCGGGCGGAGATTCCGGCGCTGGTCGCGGATTTCGATATCGCGCTACAGCCGCGCGTCGTGGCCTACGCCTCGCCCTTGAAGATTTTCGAATACATGGCCGCCGGCCGCGCCATCGTCGCCCCGGACCAGCCCAATATCCGCGAAATCCTCGACCATGAACGGAGCGCGCTGCTCTTTGACCCGAACCGGGAGGGCGCGATGTGGGCGGCGATCATGCGCCTTGCCGGCGACCCCGATCTCCGCGCCCGGCTCGGCGCCGAGGCCCGCGCGGACATCATCCGCCGCGACCACACCTGGGCCGGCAATGCCCGCCGCGTCCTCGCCCATGCCGCCGCGGCGGCGCGGCGATGAGACCCCCCGCCTAGAGCAACATCCGTTCGCATTGGCTCACGGATATTTCTCTATCTCTTTGTTTTGGCGAGCAACTTAATCCGTTCAGATGATTCTATCTGAACGGATGTTGCT
>JAKCCP010000089.1 GCA_021841985.1 Pseudomonadota bacterium
GGTTCTGGGGCCGCGACCTGCGGCACCGCCTGCAATTGCGGCAGCGGCGCCGGCAGCGTTACCGCGTGCACCTCCATCGGGTGCGGATTGTCGGGTTCGGGCGCCAGGATAACCTCGCGCCCGGAGAGATAGGCGAGGAGGCCCAGTTCAAGGGCGGCGGCGAGCGCCAGCGCGAGCGCGAAACGGCCGCGCCATCCGCCCTCGGGCAAGAATGGCAGCGCGCCCCCTGCTTCCCGCCAGATCCCGGTTTCCTGTAGGGCACTGCTCGACATGCTGCTTCCCCCGTCACGGCGTCTATACGAAAGCGATGCCGCTCAGTTCGCCGGCTGCGTGGCAACGCCGATATCGGTCACGCCGGCCTTACGGCAGGCATCCATGACATGCACGAAAGCCTCGAACGGCGTTGCCTTGTCGCTCGCGATGGTGATCGTGGTCTTGGTCGGGTTGCCATCCGCCTTGATCATCTCGGTCAGCGCGTCGAGCGTCAGCGTCTGACCTTTCAGCGTCACCGTGCCGTCCTTCTCAACATTGATGGTGAACTCGGGATGCGGCAGATGCGTGGTCTCGCTCGATGTCGGCAGCTCCAGCGAGAGCCCGGCATCGGGGATCATCTGCAACGTCACGATGATGAAAAACACCAGCAGGAACAGCATGACATCGATCATCGGAATGATCTCGATGCGGCCGCGACGTTCCTCGAAATAGCGGAGTTTCGTCATGGCGCTGTCCTCAGGCGCTCTGCCGCGCGGGCTTGAGGCGCGCCGGCGGGGTCTGGCCGAGGGGCACCAGGGGCGCGCCGTCAAGCCGGTTGAGGATCATGATTTTCAGCGAGTCGAGCTGGTGCAGGATCATGCGGATCTGGCTGTTGAGGCCGTTATAGGTGAGCAGACCGAGCATCGCGATGAAAATGCCGGACGCGGTGGCGACCAGCGCGTCCGCGACGCCGGCGGTGACGGCGGTCGGCGCCGAGCCCGGCTTGGCGAGCGCGCCGAAGGCGTGGAACATGCCAAGAATGGTGCCGAACAGGCCGAGCAGCGGCGCTAGGGTGATGATGGTATCGAGGATCCAGAGGCGGCGGTCGAATTGCGGCGCCATCAGCAAAATTGCCTCGTCGAGCCGGCTCGCCAGCGCCTCACCCTTGATTTTATCGGCGTGACGGAGCGCGGTTTCGAGCAGCACGCCCTCCGGCAGCTTGCCGGCGCTGCGCCGCAGCATCTCCATTTCGGGCAGGCTCAACGCGCCGGTGCGCGCGACCCGCATGACGACCCGCGTGCCCCCGATCAGGGTGCGACGGAGATACCAGAAACGGTCGATGATCACCGCGAGTTCGAGCAGTAAAAGCCCCGCGAGCGCGTAGATCACGCCGTCCGAATAGTTGGCGATATGGATGAGATAATCGAGATTCATGTTCTTCCCAGGCCCTTTACGCTTGCCCACGCGACCAGCCACCCCCGCACCCCGCTTGCGCGGAGCCGGGGCTGACGGTCGGAATTATGCCACTTGCCGGATGGCTGGCGAATGACCGTTTTCTTGCGTTTTGATGACTGAATTGTTGCGGTTTTTCGAGCACCCCTCAGAAGCTGATGCCAACCTGGCCATAGAGCGTCATGGGCGCGCCGGGATAGCCGAGCATTGTCGCCGCGCCATTGCCGAAATAGCCGCCGGCCGACTCATAGGCGTAGATATTCATTTTGCTGTTCGCGATGTTGAGGGCGGTGAGGGAAACATCGAGGGTCTTGCCAAACCCTTCGACGCTGAAGGGGATTTTCGCGTCGATCGAGGCGTTGAAGGTCTGATAGCCGCTGAAGGTTGATGTCGAGGGCGCGACAGTTGCGTTATTGAAGTAGTATTGCGCGCCGGTGTACTGCCACCAGACACTCGGCTTGAGCGCGACGTTGCCCAGCAGATACGTGTAATCAACACCAATGTTGAGCGTCGCGTCGGGCACATAGGGAACATGGTAGCCGTTGAAGTTCTGCGAAGCGCCGACGTTAACATAGTTCGTATAGATCGCTTTCAGGACCGAGCCGTTGAGGAAGGCATGGACGGTCGAGAACAGCGTATCATCGGCATAGAAATTAACGCCCTGGTAATTCGAGTCGCCAAAAGCGGTCGATTCGCTGCCATTGGCGAAGACGGCGTTGACGACCTGATTGCTCAGTTGGAGATCGAACCAGTTGGCGCCGAACAGGAAATTCTTGAGGTAGTAATCCGGCTGGTTGACGTTGATCTTGAAACCAGCCTGGTAGTCCTCGGCGAGTTCAAGCTGCGACGTGTTCTGCGTGACGGGAATCGCCTGGAAATAGCCGCCGCCGCCGCCGACCGTGGGCGTCTGATAGGCTTGCTCGTAGCTGCCATAGAGTGCCAGCCATTTGGTCACATCGAGATTCGTGCTGATCCCCGGCTCGACCCCGACATAGTTTGAATGTTGCGAGCCGAATTTTCCTTGATCGGTCCCGGTCGCATCGGGAAACGCGCCATACTGCCCGGCGCCGTTGGCGTATTGGATCGAATCGTTGATCACCCGGATGCTCGGCGTGATGCGCAGCGCCGAGAAGGGCTTGATCTCGTCTTGCAGGAACAGCGCCATGTCGTCACTGTAGAAAAGCCCGTTGCGGTAATTCCCATTCGGTGCGAATTGGCTGCCGAAATAGGGAGCTTCGGGGCTCCAGAAGGAGTTCATCGTCTGGTAATAGGCGTGGATGTAATACCCGCCGTAATCAAAAGTGTTGTAGGGCAGCGTCGTCGTCATCCAGAGCTTGTCGCCGAGCGTCCAGTTATCCGGATTGTTATATTCGTTGAGCTGGTTATAATTGGGCGTGAAATTATTGAAGTCGTTGTGAATTCTTTGTTCATCGCTGTACCAGGAAACATTGTGGAGCGTGTTGTAATCATCAAGGTGGATGTTCTGCTTGCCATAAACCGTGGCGAACTGATTCTGGTCAAATTTCGCCCAGACCTGAGGATCGAGAGCGGCGAAGAAATTGACCTTCTCGTTGTAGAGCGGGCTGGTTCCGAGACCGTTGATGCCAATCCCCGGCGTCGGCTCGAAGGGAATGACGTTCGGCCGGTAGCCGCCGGCTTGCGCCATGTAGGCGCCGAAGGAGACATCGCCGTCCGAGAAATTCTTGATGGTTTTCACGTAGATCGCATAGTCCTGGGAGGGGCTGTCGAACCCGTTCGGCGAAATGCGGAAATCGTTGCCTTCGTTGAGGCCGCCGGCAATCACCGTGGACCAGCCGCCGAGATTGCCGGTGCGAACGTCAAAATTCAGGTTCTCCTGATTGTAGCTGCCATAGGTCTCGTAGATGTCGGCCCCCGCCTTCTGGGTCGGCTGGATCGGGGTGAATTCGATGGTGCCGCCAGTCGAATCATACCAGCGGCTTTCCGCGTCGCCGGGGCCGTAGGTGACGCCGATGTTCTGGATCATGCCGATCTGCGGAATGCTCGCCGAGGCCCAGAGGCCGGTCGCAACATTGTTCATCGGAATGCCGTCGAAGGTCATCATCAGGTTGTTGTTCGCGGTCTGGCCGCCGAAGCCGCTCCAGCCATTGGCGAGACCATCGAGGGAGACGTTGTATTTCGTCGCCCCGGAATTGCCGTAGCCGGTCACCTGCGCGCCCGGCGCCAGGCCAATCGCCTGCGCGCCGCCGCCCACCGGGCCGACCGCCTGCAATTCCTGCTGATCGAGTATTCGCGTGGTCTGGCCGGATTGAAAGAGCTGCTGCTGCGTCGGCGCCACCGTGGCCCCCGGCACCGGCGCCTCGCTGGTGTCACCGCCGCCGTTGGCGTTCACCGAGCCGGCATTGACGGTGCCCGAAACGTCCTGGGCGAAAGCCGCGTGGCCGGCGAGCAGCGTCGAGGCCATCAGAACCATCAGCGGCGTGATCGCCGCCGAGCAGCCGAAAATGTTCATCTCTCTTCCCCCGGAGCGTTAAGCTGGGGGGCCTTATCGCAAGCCTGCGAAACGCCGGGATAGCACGGAAATGTGACAATCAGATCACGAAGATGTGTTCTTTATTCGGTCATTATTTTGTAATTGTTTTGTCATGAGTAGCCTCTAGGAATATGTACTACGCATAAACTCTATGTGTAATTCATTCGACCGTTTTGTTGCGTAATAATTACCAATTGTTCCGCGCCCTGTTGATCCCCCGCGCCGCAAGCGCCTAAAGAGCGCCGGGATCATGGGGAACCCCGACATGCCGGAGCTTTATCTGCACAACAGCCTCACGCGCCGCGCCGAGCGCTTTGTCCCGCTCGATCCGGGCAACGTGCGGATGTATGTCTGCGGCCCCACCGTCTATGACCGCGCGCATATCGGCAACGCGCGGCCCGCCGTGGTTTTCGACGTGCTCGCCCGCCTGCTGCGCCGGCTCTACCCGCGCCTCACCTATGTCCGCAACGTCACCGACGTTGACGACAAGATCAACGCCCGCGCCGCCGAAAACCATGAGCCGATCACGGCTTTGACGGCGCGCACGCTGGAGTACTATCACCAGGACATGGCGGCGTTAGGCGTCGCACCCCCTGATGTCGAGCCGCGCGCAACCGACCACGTCGGCGAAATGATCGACCTCATCACCCGCCTCATCGAAGGTGGCCACGCCTATGAGGCGGTAGGCCACGTGCTGTTTGCGGTCGCGAGTTTCCCCCAATACGGCAGGCTTTCCGGCCGCAGCGCCGCCGAACTCCGCGCCGGCGCCCGCGTCGAAGTCGCGCCCTATAAACGCGACCCCGGCGATTTCGTGCTGTGGAAACCCTCGCCCCCCGAACTCCCCGGCTGGGAAAGCCCCTGGGGGCGCGGCCGACCGGGTTGGCATATCGAATGCTCGGCGATGTCATGGCGCTATCTCGGCACCGATTTCGACATCCATGGCGGCGGCGGCGATCTTTTATTCCCGCACCACGAAAACGAAGTGGCCCAAAGCTGCTGCGCGTTTCCCGGAACTGGTTTCGCGCGTTACTGGGTGCATAATGGCATGTTGCTGGTGAACGGCGAGAAAATGTCGAAAAGCCTCGGCAATATCATTACTGTCGAGGCGTTGCTTGCCCGCGCGCCAGGCGAGGCGGTGCGGTTCGCGCTCTTGCGCACGCATTACCGCGGGGTTCTGGATTTTTCCGATCGCGCGCTCACCGATGCGCACGACGAACTCAGCCGGTTTTATCGCGCCCTGCAGCGAAGTCACGTCCGCCACGATGACGGCACGGAAATTCCCGAAGGCGTCATGGCGGCGCTTTGCGACGACCTCAACACGCCGCGCGCCATCGCGGAGATGCACAGGCTCGCCGATGCCGCGCTCGCCGGAGATCTTGATGCCGCACGCGGGCTTCGCGCGGGCGGGCAGTTGCTTGGGATCTTGACGTATGAAAATCCCGACGCGTGGTTTCAGATGCCCCTACTCAACGCCTCTTTAGGGGCCGACACCATTGCCGCGAGAATCGCCGAACGCGCGCAGGCACGGCAGGAAAAAAACTTCGTGCGCGCCGATGAAATCCGCAAACAGCTCGCCGCCGCCGGCGTCATTCTCGAAGACGGCCCCGCCGGCACCACCTGGCGGCGGGGGTGAGGAAAAAATGACGGGCCGCGAAGCGGGCGCGGCGCTGGAGCCGATCGAGCCCTCGCCCGTCGTCATCCTGGTGCGCCCGCAGCTCGCGGAAAATATCGGCACGGTGGCACGCGCCATGGCCAATGGCGGGCTCTTTCATTTGCGTCTCGTCGCACCCCGCGACGGCTGGCCACAGGCGCGCGCCTGGCGCACCGCCTCCGGCGCCGATCGCATCCTCGACGCCGCCACGGTTCATGCCGATGTCGCGGGGGCGGTCGCCGATCTGCATCGCGTCCTGGCGACCTGTCCGCGCCCGCGCCATGTCATAAAACCGCTGCTCACCGCGCGCGAAGCGGCGGCGGAATTACATGAAATCGGCGCGCGTGACCTCCGCGCCGGCATTCTGTTCGGACCCGAGCGCGCCGGCCTCGACAACGACGATCTCGCGCGCGCCGATACGCTCGTGCGCTATCCGCTCAACCCGGCGTTTCTCTCGCTCAACCTCGCCCAGGCGGTGATGGTGCTGGCCTATGAATGGTGGCTCGCGCGCGATGAAACCCCGGCGCGGCAATTGATGACGCATGAAACCCGCATCGCGACCAAGGGCGAACTCGATAATTTCCTGGTTCATCTCACGCGCGAACTCGACACCTGCGGCTTCCTGCGCAACGACCAGAAGCGCCCCGGCATGCTGCGCAACATCCGCCATTTCTTCGAGCGCGGCGAGGTGACGGAGCAGGAATTGCGCACGCTGCACGGCATCGTCACCGAGCTTGCGCGCGCGAGACGATGAGTTGGGGTTAAAGTGCCAGGGGTTTCACCCCTGGACCCCACCAAGGGCGGAGCCCTTGGAACCCTTCCCATGGATGCGGGTCTGGGGAAGCTGGCCCCAGCGGGTCCCAATGGGAGGTGGGAGGCAGCGCCCTGGTCTTTAGCGCGTCTGCTGGATCGCCGAGAGGATCCAGGCGCCCCCCGGTGCCCGCATGAACGTCCAAAGCTCGGTCGCGGTGACGCGCTCGGTGGCGCTGCCATCGACGATCCGCCCGGCGGCATCCCGTGTCGTATCGAGCATCGAGAACTGCATGGCGACGGTCGCGTAATCGCGCCCCTGTTCCGACCACGCCTCGGCAAGATCCCCGCGTTCGAGCCGCACGTCGCGCACCTCGTTGCGTACGCCCCGGCTGGCCTGATCGGCCAGTTGTTCGGCGAAATAGCCGCGCATCTCGGGCGTCGCGAGGCGGCCGAGGGCGTCGAGGTCATGCGCGCTCCAGGCCGCCTGGATGGCCTGGAGGGATTGCTCGAAAGCGTGGAAATCGGCCGGGCCGATCGCCGGGCCACGGCTTCCGCCCATTCCGCCACCCATTGCGGCGGGGGCCACGCGCGGCGCCATCCCGGCCGGCATCAGGCGCGGGCCGACGAAGCGGCGGGCGAGAAAGCGCACCAGCCAGATGATCAGGATGATTTGCAGGAGGAAGCCGAAAAATCCGCCGAAACCGCCCATCCCCCAGAAAAACCCGTGGCCGAGCAGCATCCCCATCAGCCCCGCGCCGAGGAAACCACCGAACAGGCCGGAGAGGAATGGATGGCCCGGCGCCATGCCGTAGCCATTCCCCGCGCCATAGCCGGGGCTGCCGCGCGGCGTCATGCTGCGCTCGAGGGGTGCGGCGGAATAGGGCGAGGTGCCGGTTGCGGGCGGGGCCATGTAGGTGCGGCTGCCGCGACTGCCCATCGAGGACGAACTGCCCGCCCGCGCCTCCGCCGCGATCGGGGAGAGCGCCCAGAGCGCAACCAGCAACGCGGCCAAAAGCAGACGTATCCGGCGCATCGCGCATCTCCCACGCATCAGGCGGATATAATGCGCGGGTGAGATGATTTCACGCCCCGGCGAGCGTCATTCCTTCAACGCGGAGCGTGGGGGCGTCGGTGCCGCGACGGAAGCGCAGATCGTTGGCGGCGCGGAGGTGGGAAAACATCTCGATGAGATTGCCGGCGATGGTGATTTCGGCGACCGGCTCGGCGAGCGCGCCATCGCGGATCATGAACCCGCTCGCCCCCCGGCTGTAATCGCCGGTGAGGCCATTGATCCCCATGCCGATCAATTCGGTGACATAGAGGCCTTCGCGGATATCGGCCATCAAGGCGGCCGGGCTCGCCGCGCCAGGGGCGAGATAGAGATTGCTCGGCGCCGGGCCGGGCGGGCCCGACGTGCCGCGCGCGGCGTGGCCGGTCGAGGCGAGGCCAAGCTGGCGGGCGCTCCGCAGATCGAGCAGCCAGGAGCGCAGCACGCCGTTTTCCACCAGGGTCGCGGGAGCGGTCGGAAGACCCTCGCCGTCGAACGGGCGGGAGCGCAGGCCCCGCTTGCGGCGCGGATCGTCGTGGATGGTGATGCCGGCGGCAAAAACCGCCTGCCCCAGGCGATCCTTGAGAAAGCTGGTGCCGCGCGCGATGCTCGCGCCATTGATCGCACTCGCGAAATGCCCGAGCAGGCTCCCCGCCACGCGGGGATCATAGACCACCGGGAGGCGCGCGGTTTTCGGGCGTCGCGGGTTGAGCCGCGCGACCGCCCGCTCCCCCGCGGTCCGGCCGAGCATGGCCGGGTCTTCGAGGTCGCCGGCATGGACGGCGGAGGAAAAATCGTAGTCACGCTCCATCGCCGTGCCGGAACCCGCGAGCGCGGTGACGGAGACCCCGTGCGAACTCCGCGCGTAGGTGCCGGCAAAACCGGCCGAGGTGACGAGCGCGATCTCGCGCCGCCCATAGCTCGCCTCGGCGCCTTCCGAATTGGTGACGCCGGGCACCGCGAGGGCGGCTTCCTCGGCGGCGGCGGCGCGCGCGAGAAGGGTTGCGGTATCCGGCTCGACGGCATCGAGGAGATCGAGCGGGGCGGCGTCCGCGGGCGGCGCCGGGCGCTCGGCGAGGCCCGCAAAGGGGTCTTCGGGCACCACGCGGGCCATGGCTGTGGCGCGGGCGGCGAGTTCGGCAAACCCCGCCGGGTCGAGCGTGCTCGCCGAGACGATCGCCGAGCGTCGGCCGATGAAAACCCGCAAGCCGAGATCGCGCGCCTCCGCCCGCTCGACATGCTCCAGCCGGCCGAGCCGGCGCTGCACCGAGACCGAGCCGCCGCGCACCAACACCGCATCCGCCGCGTCCGCCCCGGCGGCGCGGGCGGCGCGCAAGAGATCGGCCAGCGCCTCAAGCGGGTTCATGCCGCGAGAAGCTCGGCGATCGCCGCCACGCCGGGCACCCGCCCGATCGGGCCGAGGGCTGCCAGCGTCGGCGCGGCGCGGAACAGGCGGCGCGCGGTGCGCTCGATATCGGCGATGGTGACGGCGTTGATCCGCGCCACCGTCTCTTCGGTCGGGATCACCCGGCCGAAAACCTGCAACTGGCGGGCAAGATGCTCGGCGCGCGCCCCGGTGCTCTCGAGCGACATCAAGACGCTCGCCTTGACCTGGGCGCGGGCGCGGGCAAGCTCCGCTTCCCCCACCTGATCCTGCACCTTGCGCAGCTCACCGAGCGCGACCGGCAGCAATTCCGCCGCTTCCTTCTCGCCGGTGCCGGCATAGACGCCAAACAGCCCGCCATCCGCATAGGGCGCGGTAAAGGAATAGATCGAATAGACCAGACCACGCTTCTCGCGCACTTCCTGGAACAGCCGCGACGACATCCCCCCGCCGAGCAGGGTGGAAAGCAGGAGGGCCGCGTAATAATCGGGATCGCTGTAGGCGAGGCCGGGAAAGCCGAGCACGATATGCGCCTGATCGAGATCGCGCGCCTCGCGGAACTCGCCGCCCCGGTAGCGCGCCGCCGCCGCCACGATGCCGGGGCGCGCCGGCAGGTCGGCGAAGTGACGGCGCACCAGCGCCACCACCTCCGCGTGCTCCAGCGCCCCGGCGGCGGCGATCACCGTGTTCTCCCCGGCATAGTGCCGCGCCATATACTCGACGAGCGTCGCGCGCGGCATGGCGCGGATGATCGCCTCGCGCCCCAGCGTCGGGCGCCCCATCGGCTGGTCGGGGAAGGCGGTTTCCTGGAAATGGTCGAAAATGATGTCGTCGGGCGTGTCGTTGGCCTGACCGATTTCCTGGAGGATGACGCCGCGCTCGCGCTCCAGCTCCTCGGGCACGAAGGCGCTGTGGCAGAGAATATCGCCGATGATATCGATGCCGAGCGGCAGATCCTCCTTGAGCAGCTTGACGTAATAGGCGGTCTGCTCCCGCGCGGTATAGGCGTTGATATGCCCGCCCACCGCCTCGATCTCCTCGGCGATCTCGGCGGCGCTGCGTCGCTCCGTGCCCTTGAACGCCATGTGTTCGAGGAAATGCGAGACGCCGTTTTCCGCCGCCGCCTCATGGCGGGTGCCGGTGCCGACATAGGCGCCGAAGGAGACGGTCTCGACCCGCTCCATGCGCTCGGTGACGATGGTCAGGCCATTTTCCAGCCGGGTGAGCCGAATCGCATCGCTCATTACTCTGCTATTCCTTTGGGGCTATCCCTTTGGGGCTATTTCTTTGGGCGAAGGCGCTGATCAGCGATTCGACCAGCGCGAGGTCGGGCGGCGCCTCGGTCATCGCTTCCTGCCGTTCATATAGGTCGGCGAGCGGCTTGGGGAGAGGCGGGCGGAGTCCGGTCGCGCGTTCCATCGCATCGGGGAATTTCGCCGGATGCGCGGTTGCCATGGCGATCATCGGCACGCCCGGCCCCGCCGGGTGGGCGCGCGCGGCGGCGATGCCGATGGCGCTATGCGGGTCGGCGAGGTAGCCGGCCTCGGTGGCGAGACGGCGGATTTCCGCCTCCGTCCCGTGATCGTCGAGGCGAAAGCCGAAAAAGAGGCGCCGCGCCCGCCGCCACGCTGCCTCCGGCACCGCCATCCGGCCCTGGGCGCGGAAATCCCGCATGATCGCCGCGGTCGCGCCGGCGTCGCGGTCGAGCAGCTCGAACAGCAGCCGCTCGAAATTCGAGCTCACGGCGATATCCATGCTCGGCGACAGGCTGGGCTCGACCGGGCGCAGCGACATGTCGTTGCCGGCGAGGAAGCGCGCCAGGATGTCGTTGCGGTTGGCGCCGACGACGAGGCGGACGATCGGCAGACCCATGCGGCGGGCGGCGAAGGCGGCAAAGACATTGCCGAAATTCCCGGTCGGCACCGCGAAGGCGACCTCGCGCTCGGGCGCGCCAAGCGCCAGCGCGGTCGCGACGTAATAGGGGATCTGCGCCGCGATGCGCGCCCAGTTGATGGAATTGACCGCCGAGAGCTGGTGGGCGCGGCGAAACGGCGCGTCGGCAAACATCGCCTTGACCAGATCCTGACAGTCATCGAACGTGCCGGTGATCGCGAGATTGAGCACGTTCGGGGCGCGGATGGTGGTCATCTGGCGGCGCTGGATGTCGCTGGTGCGGCCCTTGGGGTGGAGGATCGCGATGCGGAGGCGGGCGCGGTCATGGCAGGCGGCGATCGCCGCCGAGCCGGTATCGCCCGAGGTCGCGCCGATCAGGGTGAGGCGCTGATCGCGCGCCGCCAGCACGTGATCGAAGAACCGGCCGAGCAGTTGCAGCGCGAAATCCTTGAACGCCAGCGTCGGGCCATGAAACAGCTCGGCGGCGAAGAGATGCGGCGCGAGCTGCACCAGCGGCACCGTCGCCGGGTGGCGGAAATCGCGATAGGCGTCGCGGCAGAGGGCCTCCACCGTCGCGAACGGGATCGCCTCGCCGATGAAGGGCGCGAGCACGCGGGCAGCGAGATCGGGATAGGCCAGGCCACGCAAGGCCCGCCATTCGGGCGGGGAGAAAAACGGCCAGGCGGAAGGCACGTAAAGCCCGCCATCCTCGGCGAGCCCGGCGAGCAGCACCTCGGCGAAATCACAGACCGGGGCACCGCCGCGGGTGGAGACATAGCGCATGGCGCGAGCCTAGCAGGTGAGGCGGCCAGCGACAAAACCCGCGGCGCGGTGCCGTTCAGCGCCTGAAAATCAATCGAAATCGCCGCCCGCCATCATCTTGCGCATGGGGCTATCCTGCGCACGGGGGATTTTGGGGGGGAATATCCGTGAGGCCACAACATGCTGTGGATGAAGGGTCCCGCCCGCCCAAGGTGGACCGGCGCCGCCGGGATCGGTATATCGGGCGCATGAATCTGATCCACCGGCTGATCATCACCTTCCGTGGTCGCCCGATCGGGCGCGACGGGCTTGGCAACCAGTATTTCGAGGAGCGCCATCCGCGCCCCGGCCAGCGCGCGCGGCGCTGGGTGATCTATCAGGGCGGCGATGACGCCTCGCGCGTGCCGCCCGAATGGCATGCCTGGCTGCACCATCTGACGGACGCGCCGCTCGCCGAGACCGCGCGGCGGCCCTGGCAGAAGCCGCACGAGCCCAACCACACCGGCACCCTTGCCGGCTATCGCCCGCCGGGGCATGACTATCTGGGTGGCGCGCGGGCCCCCGCCAGCGGCGATTACGAGGCCTGGAACCCAGGGAGCTAGGCCGCTTCATGGCACGTCGCAATCTCACCGAATTCCTCACCGGGGCGTCGGTGCTCGTGGTCGCGGGCGGGTTTTTCGCCTACGCCATGGTGCATTCCGGGCGCAGCGTCGCGGGCGGCTATCCGCTCCACGCAAAATTCGAACGCATCGACGGGCTCGGCGTCGGCTCGGATGTGCGCATCGCCGGGGTCAAGGTCGGCCGCGTGACGGCGGCCACCATCGATCCCAAAACCTTCGAGGCGGTGGTGACCCTGAGCGTCGCCGACAACATCAAGCTGCCCGCCGATTCCGGCGCCGTCATCACCAGCGACGGCCTGCTCGGGGGAAAATATCTCTCGCTCTCGCCGGGCGGGGAGGACCGGCTGCTGGCCCCGGGCGGCACCATCACGGTGACGCAATCCTCGATCAATATCGAGGATCTGCTTGGCAAATTCGTCTTTTCCATGGCCAATATGGGCAACGCCAGCAAGCCGGAGGGGAATAAGCCGGAGGGGGCGAAAGCCGGGGAAGACGGTCTTTCCGGCGGGGCGCCAGCGAAGCCATGAAGCCGCCCTGGCGCGCCTTCCGGCTCGCGCTCTGCGCCGCTCTCGCCGTCCCGATCATGGCCGGGGCCCAAAGTCCCCCCGGCGCGCCGCGTTCGCTCGCGCCTGATCCCCCCCCACCCGCGCCCGATACCACCCCACCCGATACGACCGGGCCCGATGCCATCCAAAGCGAACCGCTGGCGCCTCCGGCAACGGCCTCGCCCGATCCCCTGACCAGCCCGGCGCCGGCCACCGCGACAGCGTTCCCCACCGCCAACCCCTCCTCCACCAATCCGCCTCCCGGCGCGGCCGGCCCGCCGGGGCTGCTCTCGCCTGATTGGCAGCCGCGCCAGGCGGCTGAGTTGCAGGCGCTGGACAAGGTCGATGCGCGGGTCGAGCGGCTGGTCGTGCCGGTCGGCCAGAGCGCGCGCTTCGGCGCCCTCGAGATTACCGTGCGCGCCTGCGTGGTGCGCCCGCCCGATCAGGCGAGCGATGCCGCCTCTCTGTTGCAAATCAGCGATCCACATCCCGGCGCGCCGGGTTTTTCGGGCTGGATGCTGGCCGCCGAACCCGCGCTCGGCCTGCTCGAACACCCGATCTATGACATCCGGGTGCTGGGATGCCGCTGAACGCCGCCGCGCTCGCCGCCCTGCCCGCGCCCGAGCGCCTCGCCCTGCTGCTCGACTTCGATGGCACGCTGGTCGAGATCGCACCACGCCCCGAGGCGGTCGTGGTGCCCGCCGGCCTCTCGGCGCTGCTCGCCCGCCTCGCCGCCCGGCTGGGGGGCGCGCTCGCGGTGGTGAGCGGCCGCCCGCTCGGCGATCTCGACCGCTTCCTGCCCGGCCTGCCAGCGGCACTCGCCGGCGAGCATGGCGGGGTGTTCCGCATGAGCCCCGAGGCCGCGCCGTGCCGCCCCGACCTGCCGGACCCGCCCGCCGCCTGGCGCGCCGCCGCCGCCGACCTCGCCGCGCGCCATCCCGGCGTGCTCTATGAGCCGAAAGCCCGGGGCTTCGTGCTGCACTATCGCGCCGTGCCGGAGCTCGCCGAACCCCTGCGCGCGGCCCTGGCCGCGCTGATCACGCCGCGCTGCGCCGATTTCGCGCTGCTGCCCTCGCACATGGCCTGGGAAGTCCGCCCGCGCGGCGCCGACAAGGGCAGCGCCGTCGCCAAACTCCTGGCCGCGCCTGCTTTCCGTGGCCGCCTGCCGGTTTTCATCGGCGATGACGTGACCGACGCGGATGGCATGCAGGCCGCCCGCGCCGCCGGCGGCGCCGGGTTGTTCGTCGCCGAGACCTTCGGCGATCCCGCAGGCGTGCGGCGCTGGCTCGCCGACCTCGCCGGCACGTGAAAGATTGGCGCTTGAGATAAGGAGTCCGCCATGTCTGGACGTATCGACGCCCGCCTCGAAGCCCTCGGCATCACGCTGCCCACCCCGGCCGCGCCGGTTGCCAATTATGTGCCTTTTGTCGTGACCGGCGCGCTCGTGCTGATCTCGGGCCAGGGGCCGATCGCGCCTGAGCGGCGCATTCTCGGCCAACTCGGCGCCGGGCTCGACATCGCCGCGGGGCGCCTGGCGGCGCGGCTCTGTTTCATCAACCTGCTCGCGCAACTGCGCGCGGCTTGCGGGGGCGATCTCGACCGGGTGCGCCGGGTGGTGCGGCTCGGCGGCTTCATCGCCGCGACCGCCGCGTTCACCGCCCATGCCGAGGTGATGAACGGCGCCTCCGACCTCGCCGTCGAGGTCTTCGGCGAGGCCGGGCGGCACGCCCGCACCACCGTCGGCGTGCCCTCGCTACCACTCGATTTCGCGGTCGAGGTGGAGGGCATGTTCGAGATTGCCTGAGAGTTTGAAAAAGAATGCCCTCTTGCCCGGGAATCGACGGGGAAAAACCAATGTTTTCAGAGGGCATTCTTGTTCAAGTTCGATTGATTTTCAGGCTCTGAGAGTTTGAAAAAGAATGCCCTTTTGCTCGGAAATCGACGAGAAAACCCAATGTTTTCAGAGGGCATTCTTGTTCAAGTTCGATTGATTTTCAGGCTCTGATCTCTTTTTTTCCGGTCCGGAGGCGCCACATTTCCGCCGTGTCCAATATCGCGCTCACGCTCCATCCGAGCATCCATGAGATCGCGGGCGCGGCCTGGGATGCCTGTGCCGGGACGGCGGAAAACCCCTTCATCAGCCATGCTTTCCTGAGCGCTCTCGAAGACAGCCGCTCGGTCGGCCCGCGCACCGGCTGGCAGCCCCGCCATGCCGCCCTCCGCGATGGCGCAGGCGATCTCCTCGCGGTTGTCCCGATGTATGTAAAATCGCACAGCTATGGCGAATATGTTTTCGACCACGCCTGGGCCCATGCCTTCGAGCGCGCGGGCGGCCGCTATTACCCCAAACTCCAGGTCGCGGTGCCGTTCAGCCCGGTGCCCGGCCCGCGCCTCCTGGTCCGCGCGGGCAGCGGCGTCGATGCCGCGGCACTCGCCGCTGCCCTGGTCGCCGCCTGCCGCGAGGACGGGCTTTCCTCGGTGCATGTCACCTTCTGCGCCGAGGCGGAGTGGCGCGCGCTCGGGGCGGCGGGCTGGCTCCAGCGCCAGGGCGTGCAATTCCACTGGCATAACGCTGGCTACCGGAGCTTCGAGGATTTTCTCGCCGCCCTCGCCTCGCGCAAGCGCAAGACCATCCGGCGCGAGCGGCGCGAGGCGCTGGGCGCCGGCCTCACCTTCGCGACGCTGGCCGGATCGGAGATCGCCGAGCGGCACTGGGATGCGTTCTATCGTTTTTATCTCGCGACCATCGAGCGCAAATGGGGCGGCGCCTATCTGACGCGGCGTTTTTTCAGCCTGCTCGCCGAGCGGCTCGGCGACAAAGTGGTGCTGATGCTCGCCCTCCATCAGGGCCGGCCGGTCGCGGGCGCGCTCAATCTGCGCGGTTCCTCGGCGCTTTATGGGCGCAATTGGGGGGTGCTCGGCGATTGGCCGTTCCTGCACTTCGAACTCTGCTATTATCAGGCGATCGACTTCGCCATCGCGCACGGTCTCGCCCGCGTCGAGGCCGGGGCGCAGGGCGAGCATAAGCTGGCGCGCGGCTATCTCCCGGCGCCCACCTATTCGGCGCACTGGATCGCCCATCCCGGCCTGCGGCGCGCGATCGGTGATTTTCTCGAAGCCGAGCGCCTGGCCGTCGCCGCCGAGGCGCGGGCGCTCGGCACATTGTCGCCCTTCCGCCGCGCTGGCGGGGAGGACACGGAGCCCCCATGAAAACGGAAGGATCAAACAGATGACAAGCAAAACCACGGCGACACATCACACAGTGATCGATCGCGCGGAATTGCGCGTTACCGAATGGCGCCTGGAGCCGGCGGCGGCGACCGGGCCCCACCGGCATGATTTCGACTATCTCGTGGTGCCGCTCACCACCGGCGTTTTGCGGGCGGTCGCGGCGAGCGGGACGACCGAGACGCCGCTCTCGCCGGGAAAACCCTATTTCCGCAAGGCCGGTGTCGAGCATGACGTGATCAATGCCGGTGCCGCGCCACTCGCTTTCCTTGAAATCGAATTGAAGGACCGGCCCGGCTGAGCACGCCGGCCGCGCCGCTCATTCACCGCGCGGCGAAATTTTGTGGTGGGCGAGGAGTTCCGAGAGCGCGTCGATCTTGGCCTCCAGCCGCTGGAAGCGGCGGCGCTCGCGCAGCATGTTCTTGCGGTCCAGCCGCTCGCGGAGCGCGGCGACAATCACCGCCACGAACAGATTGAGCAAACCAAAACTCGTCACCATCAGGAACGGCGCGAAGACCAGCCACGCCCACGGCGCCTGGCGCACCACCGGCAGCACCGCTTCGAGATTGGAGCCGAAGCTCGCCATCGTCGCATAGAGATAGATCGCGGTGAGGCCGAGCGTGCCGTAATGCGCGGGGTCGATTTCGCGAAACAGATTGGTGGCGATGATCATGAAGCAATAGAACACCACGGCGAGAACCGTGAAGGCCGCTGCCATGTTGCGCAGCGCCCCGAAGAGGGCTTCCACGGTCGCGCGCACATTGGGGAGAAACGAAATCAGCCGCAACACGCGCAACACGCGCAGCACCCGCAACGCCGAGAGCGTCTCGATCCGCGGCACCAGCGACAGCAAGGTCACGGTGATGTCGAAAATATCCCAGCCTCCGCGCAGCACGGCGCGGCCTTTCACCGCGACGCAGAGCGCGACATCGAGGACCATCCAGCCGAGGAGCACGGCATTGATGCCGCTCAGAATGTCCCAGTCCTCGGATTTCGGCGGTACCGCCGTGAGCACACCGAGCAGCACCGAATTCACGAAAATCACCGCCCCGGTGCCCCACCGCCAGGGCGGGGAGCGATAGAGCCGGCCGAGCGATGCTCTCAAGCCAACGGTCATGCGGCATGGCCGTTGGGAGCGCGGGTCCGCCGCCCGGCCGCCCTATTCGGCGGGCACGGGAGGAGCTTCTTCCAGGCGGCGGTCATGGGGCAGCAGCAGCACGATGATCAGCGCCACCACGGCGGCGCCGGCGATCACGAAGAGGCCGCTGGTGAAGCTTCCGGTATAGTCGCGCAACGCGCCCATCACGTAGGGCCCGGCGAAACCCGAGAGATTGCCGATCGAGTTGATCACCGCGATGCCCCCGGCCGCCGCGGTGCCCGAGAGGAAGGCGGTGGGAAACGTCCAGAAGATCGGCAGGCCGGCGAAGATCCCGAAACCAGCCACCGAAAGCACGATCATCTTGAGTACGGGATCGGGGAGCAGGCCGGAGATCGCGATGCCGCCGGCGGCGGCCGCCAGCGCGATCGCCATATGGCCCTTGCGTTCCATCTTGCGGTCCGATCGCCGGCCCCAGAGCACCATGCTGATGGTACCGACGATATAGGGAATGGCGGTGACCAGCCCGGTTTGCGCATTGTTCAGCCCGAACGCCTTGACGATCTGCGGCAGCCAGAAGCTGAGGCCGTAATTCACCGCGACCAGCCCAAAATAGATCACCGCGATCGCCAGCACCCGCGGGTTCACCAGGGCTTCCAGTACGCCATAATCACGTGCCTGCTCACGCACGCGCCGCTCGGCGGCCATGCGCGCGACCAGCCACGCGCGCTCCTCGGGGGCAAGCCAGGTGGCATGCGAGGGCAGATCGGTGAGATAGAACCAGCAGACCACCCCGAGCACGATCGCCGGGATGGCCTCGATGATGAACAGCCACTGCCAGCCGCGCAGGCCCAAGGTGCCGCCCATGTAAAGAATGAAGCCCGAAACCGGCGCGCCGATCACGGTGGAAAGCGGAATCGCCGCCATGAAATAGCTGATGATGCGGCCGCGATAGACGCCGGGAAACCACAGCGTGAGATAAAAGATGATGCCGGGGAAGAACCCCGCCTCGGCCGCGCCCAGCAGGGTGCGCACGACATAAAAGCTGGTCTCGCCCTGGATGAAGGCCATCGCGCCCGAGCAGATCCCCCAGGTGACCATGATCCGCGCGATCCAGCGGCTTGCGCCGAAGCGGTCGAGGGCGAGGTTGGAGGGCACCTCGAAGACGAAATAGGCGATGAAGAAGATACCGGCGCCGAAGCCGAAGGCGGTCGCGGTGAGATGCAGGTCGTTGATCATGGTGAGGGCGGCGAAGCCGACATTCACCCGATCGAGAT
Source organism: Pseudomonadota bacterium (assembly GCA_021841985.1). Next base: position 18,195 of record JAKCCP010000089.1, read on the forward strand.
AGGCCGCGAAATAGCAGAGGATGAGGAACGGCACGAGCCGTCGCATCACCTTGGCCATGGTTCTCGCTTCAAGGTCGCCCATGCCCCGTTTCCCTCCCCGAATTTGCCCGCCCGCGCGGGTGAGGTCTGAGAACGCCACAATTCCGCGCCCGCCGCAAGCGGCTCAGCGGCGCCGGGCGGCGAAGAAATCGCGCAGCAGCGCGGCGCAGGCGCCCTCCTCGATCCCGCCCACAATCTCGGGACGATGCAGGCAAGACGGCGCCGCCAAAACCCGCGCGCCATGCTCGACGCCCCCGCCCTTCGGGTCATAGGCACCGAAAATCAGCCGGCTGACGCGAAAGAGGCTCAAAGCCTGGGCGCACATCGGGCAAGGTTCGAGCGTGACGACGAGAGTGCAATCATCGAGATAGCGGCTGGCGCGCAGCGCGGCGGCGGCACGCAGCGCCAGCATCTCGGCATGCGCGGTGGCATCGTGGCGCGCCTCGACCTCGTTGCCGGCGACGGCAAGGGTCGCGCCGTCAGGGTCGAGCACCACCGCGCCCACCGGCACCTCGCCCCGCATCCCCGCCGCCCGTGCCGCCACCAGCGCCCGCTCCATCGGGTTCATCGCTTGCTCCCTTTTGCCGCCCGGTCTAGCACAGGCGCCATGGCTTCATCTCGCCCCGTCATCGGCCTCACCCTCGATGCCGAACCCGCCGGCCTCTATTCGCGCTGGCCGTGGTACGCGCTCCGCGCCAATTACGCCGAGGCCATCGCCGCGGCCGGCGGCCTGCCGTTCGCCCTGCCGCATCTCCCCGACCTCGCGGACGCGATGCTCGCGCGGCTCGACGGGTTGGTGGTGACAGGGGGCGCCTTCGATGTCGATCCGGCGCTTTACGGCGCGGCGAGCGCGCATCCCTCCGTCACCCTGAAATCCGCCCGCACGCTGGCCGAAATGGCGCTGCTGCGCGGCGCCCTGGCCCGCGACATGCCGCTTCTCGGCATTTGCGGCGGCGAGCAATTGCTCGCCGTGGCGCTCGGCGGGCGGCTGTTCCAGCATATCCCGGACGCCATCCCCGGCGCGCTCGAGCATGAGGGGCATGAGCCGGGGCATGACATCGCCATCATGCCTGAAAGCCTGCTGGCCCGCGCAACCGGGGCCGAGGGGATGCATGTCAATTCCTCGCACCATCAGGCGGTGGCCGAACCGGGATCGCACGCCGTGGTCAATGCCCGCGCCCCCGACGGCGTGATCGAGGGCATCGAGGCGCCGGGCCGGCGGTTTTGTCTCGGCGTGCAGTGGCATCCGGAATTCCACACCGACCCCGGGGATGCCCGCCTGCTCGCCGCCTTCGTCGCGGCCTGCCGCTGAACGAGGGGGCGATGAGCAGCGCGGACGCGACCATGGGGGGCGGCGAACGCATCGCCAAATTCCTCGCCCGCGCCGGGGTGGCCAGCCGCCGCGCCGCCGAGGCGATGATCGCCGCGGGCCGCGTGCGGCTCAACAACCAGCCGGTCACCCACCCCGCGACTTTTATCCAGCCCGGCGATATCGTCGTGGTGGACGGCGCGCCGGTTGCGAAACCCGAGCGCACGCGGCTCTGGCGCTATCACAAGCCGGACGGTCTGGTCACCACCCATCGCGACCCGGAAGGCCGCCCGACGGTGTTCGAACGCCTTCCCCCCGGCCTGCCCCGGGTGATCAGCATCGGCCGGCTCGATCTCACCAGTGAGGGTCTCCTCCTGCTGACCAATGACGGCGCGCTCGCCCGCCTGCTCGAACTGCCCGCGACGGGCTGGATCCGCCGCTACCGGGTGCGCGTGCATGGCGCGGTGGAACCGCCGGCGCTTGCCGCCCTCGCCCGCGGCATCACCATCGCCGGGGTGCGCTACGGCCCGATCGAGGCCGGGCTCGATCAGCGCAAGGGTGAAAACGCCTGGCTCACGGTCGGCCTGCGCGAGGGGCGAAACCGCGAAATCCGCAAGGTGATGGCCGAACTCGGCCTCGCCGTGACGCGGCTCATCCGCACCAGCTACGGCCCCTTCCAGCTCGGGCTTCTGCCGCGCGGCGCGGTCGAGGAGATCCCCGCCCGGGTGCTGCGCGAGCAATTGCCCAAACCCGCCCCCTGATGCCGCGCATCATCGCCGGCCGCCTGCGCGGCAGGCGGCTCGTAACGCCCGCCGGCGCCGCCACCCGCCCGACCGCCGAGCGCGTCCGCCAGGCGCTTTTTGACATGCTCGCCCACGCCCCCTGGGCCGAGGGCTCTCTGATCGGGGCACAGGTGCTCGATGCGTTCGCCGGCAGCGGCGCGCTCGGGCTTGAGGCGTTCTCGCGCGGCGCGGCGCGGGTCGATTTCATCGAGCATGACCGTGCCGCCTGTGCCGCGATCGTCGCCAATATCGCTTCCCTGGCGCCGGGGGCGCCGCTCCGGCTGCACCGCGCCGATGCGCTTCGCCCCCCGCCCGGGCAGCCCTGCTCGCTCGTCCTGCTCGATCCGCCTTATGGCAAGAACCTGGTATTCTCCGCTCTCGCGGCGCTGCGCAAGGCGGGCTGGATCGCGCCCGCGGCGCTGATCGTGGCCGAACTCGGCCATGGCGAGGAGATCCCGGCGGCGCTCGGCCCGCCGCTCGCAGCGCGCGGCCATGGCGCCGCGCAGATACTCATCTGGCGCGGTTGAGGGTATAGTCGGCGGCGTCGAGCAGGGCCTGGCGGAGCGGCGAGGCGGCGAAGCAAGCGAGCGCTTCCTGAGCACTCCGGGCGAAGCCCGCGGCGCGCGCGATCGTCGCCTCGATGGCGCGGTGGCGCGCGATCAGTGCCAGGGCATGGGCCAGATCGTCCTCGCCCTGCTCGCTCCGGACAATGGTGCGCTCCCAGAAAGCATGCTCCTCGGGCGAGCCGGCGTGATAGGCGAGCAGCACCGGCAGCGTCACCTTGCCCTCGCGGAAATCATCACCGACGGTCTTGCCGAGCAGCGCCTGATCGGCGGCGTAGTCGAGGGCGTCATCGACGAGCTGAAAGGCGATGCCGAGATCGAGCCCGTAGCGCGCCAGCGCCGCCGCGACGGGCTCTTCCCGCCCCGCGACCACCGCGCCGACCTGGCAGGCGGCGGAAAACAGCGCCGCCGTCTTGCCGCGAATGACATCAAGATAGCGCGCCTCATCGGTCGCCAGATCGTTCTGGGTGATCAGCTGCAGCACCTCGCCCTCGGCGATGGTGGCGGCGGCGCGCGAGAGGATGGCCAGCACGTCGAGCGAGCCGTCCTCGACCATGAGCTGGAAAGCGCGGGCGAACAAAAAGTCGCCAACCAGGACGGAAGCCTTGTTGCCGAACACCGCATTGGCACTGGCGAGACCGCGCCGCAGCGCGCTTTCATCGACCACGTCGTCATGCAGCAGGGTCGCGGTGTGGATGAACTCGACACAGGCGGCGAGCGCCACATGGCGGGTGCCGCGATAGCCGCAGAGCCGCGCCGCGGCGAGCGTCAGCATCGGCCGCAGCCGCTTGCCGCCGGCCGCGACGATATGGGCGGCGAGCGCGGGGATGAGGGCGACCGGGCTTGCCATGCGCGCAACAATCGCCTGATTGCAGGCCTCGAGATCGGCCCGCACCAGGGCGGCGAGCCGGTTCAGCGCGTCCTCCTCCGGACGTGCCGCCTCCGTTGGTTCGACCGAGATGAGCGCGCCACTTGGTTGCATGAGGTTCTGTGGCACGATATCGGGCTGTCGGAAAGAGGGTCAAGGAGCGCCCACGTATGCGAACCGTCGCGCAGTCGAACGACGCCGTGCGGCTCAGTTTCCTGCTGGTGCTGCTCAAGGACGCCGGCATCCGGGCGGTGGTGCTCGATGCTCATACCGCGGGCATCGAGGGCAGCATCGGCGCCATCCCGCGCCGGCTGGTGGTAGCGACCGAGGACGAAACGCGGGCGCGGCGCGTGCTGAGCGATGCGGGCGAGACGTGAGCGCCGCCGCGGAGAGCCTGGGAACCCTGCTCGGCGGGCGGGTGATCTATGCCCAGCAGCGCGCGGGCTACCGCACCGGGATCGAGCCGGTGCTGCTCGCCGCCGCCATCCCCGCCCGCCCGGGTGAACGGGTTCTCGAGGCCGGCACCGGGGCGGGGGCGGCGCTCTTGTGTCTGGCCGCGCGGCTGCCCGAAATCTCCGCGACCGGGATCGAGCGCGATCCCGATCTCGCCCGTCTCGCCGGGCGCAATATCGCCGTCAATCACTGGGCGGCGCGGCTGACGGTCGAAACCCGCGATATCACCGCCGCTGCCACCGGCGGCCCCGCGTTCGATCACGCCTGCGCCAATCCGCCCTGGCATGACCGTCGCGCCACCCCCTCGCCCAACCCGCTGCGCCGCGCCGCCAAACGCGCCGCGCCCGGCCTGCTCGACGCCTGGGCGGCGGCACTCGCGGCGGCCCTCCGCCCGCGCGGCAGCCTCACCTTGATCCTTCCCGCCGGCGCGCTCGCTGCCGGGTTGGCGGCGCTGGAGCGGGCGGGATGCGGCGCCGCGCGGCTGTTGCCGCTCTGGCCGAAACCCGGCCGCGCGGCCCGGCTGATCCTGCTGCAGGCGCGCCGCGCGGCCACCGGCCCCTGCCAGATCCTGCCCGGCCTCACCCTGCATACCCCGGGAGGGGGCTATACCGCGGCCGCCGAGGCCATTCTCCGCCACGGCGCGGCGCTCGATCTCGGCACGGTGGCATAAGGTAGCGCGCGGCGTCGCGCGGGGCTTTGCTCGCCGGGCCGGGTTTTCCGCTGTTTCCGGCGTTGACAGCGCCGCGCCCGCGCCCGATTGTAGGCACACAAACGATCGGGCGGTCGCATGGCAAGCTATCTGCGTCCAACGGCACTGAGCGAGGCACTGGCGGAACTGGCGCGCCGGCCCTGCGTTCTTCTCGCCGGTGGCACCGATTTCTACCCGGCGCGCGGGCGCCTCACGCGCGATGAGGACGTGCTCGACATCACGGCACTCGCCGAACTCCGCACCATCCGTATTACCCCGGAAGAAATCTGGATCCCGGCCCTCGCCACCTGGCGGGAGATCGCCGAGGCGCCGTTGCCGCCCGCCTGCGCCGGGTTGCAACAGGCGGCGCGGGCGATTGGGGGCGAGCCGGTGCAGAACGCCGCGACCTTGATCGGCAATCTCTGCAACGCCAGCCCGGCGGCCGATGGCGTGCCCAACGGCCTCGCCCTCGATGCCGCGGTCGAACTTGCCAGCCAGGCGGGGCGGCGGCGCCTGGCGCTGGCGGATTTCATTCTCGGCAATCGCCGCACCGCGCGCGCCCCCGATGAACTCGTGCTCGGCCTCTCGATCCCGCTTTCCCCCCTCCCCGCGCGCGGCGTGTTCGAAAAACTCGGGGCCCGCGCCTATCTGGTGATTTCGATCGTGATGGTTGCCGTGGTCGCGAGGTTTTTACCCGACGGGCGGATCGCGGAGGCGCGGGCGGCTGTCGGCGCGTGCGGCGACCGTGCCCGCCGGCTGCCCGCGTTGGAGGCGGCGCTGGCGGGAAACCGGCCCGACCCGGCGCTGGTCGCCTCCACCCATCTCGCGGTCCTGGACCCGATCGATGACGTGCGAGCAAGCGCCGCCTATCGCCGGGCCGCGGCTTTGGCCTTGCTGCGCCGCGCGGTCGCCGCGCTCGCGCCCGATCGGGAGCGGCCCGCGGCATGAGACACCCTGTATCAAGCGCGGCGCCGATCCCGCTCGCCTTCGCGCTGAACGGCGCACCGGTCACGCTCCAGGCGCCGCCCTTGATGCGGCTCGCCGATCTCCTGCGCGAGCGGCTGCGGCTGACCGGCACCAAGATCGGGTGCGATGCCGGCGATTGCGGCGCCTGCACGGTGTTGCTCGACGGCCGGCAGGTCTCCGCCTGTCTCGTCCCGGCGGCGCAAGTCGCCGGCCGGCGCGTCGAGACCGTTGAGGGTTTGGCCCAAGCGGGCGGATTGTCGGCCCTCCAGGCGGCGTTTCTCCGCCATGGCGCGGCGCAGTGCGGCATCTGCACGCCGGGGATGCTGATGGCCGCCGAGGATCTCCGCCGCCGCAACCAGGCGCCGGACGAACAGGCGGTGCGCGACGCGCTCGGCGGCGTGCTCTGCCGCTGCACCGGCTATCGCAAGATCATCGAAGCGGTGCTCGATGTCGCGTCGTCGCCACGCGCGCCGGAACCCGAAGCCCAGGGCGCGGTCGGGGCGCGCGTGGCGAAAGTGGATGGCATCGCCAAGCTCCTGGGAAAAGAGGCGTTCGGCGCCGATTTCATGCCCGAGGGGTGTCTCTCGCTCCGCGCGATCCGCAGCCCGCACGCCCATGCGCGTTTTCGTCTGGGCGATTTTTCCGCCCTGCGCGCCGCCTATCCCGGCCTTCTCCGCATCCTCACCGCCGCCGATATCCCCGGTCGAAACCTGTTCGGCATCTATCCGACGGGCAAGGACCAGCCGGTGTTGGCGGCGGGCTACGTGCGCTATCGCGGCGAGGCGGTGCTGGCCTTGCTCGGCGATGCCGCGACGCTGGCGGCGATCCCCGAGGCGGACATTCCCATTCTATGGGAAGAACTGCCGCCAGTGACCTTTGCCGAGGCCGCCCGGCCCAGCGCGGCGCGGCTTCACGCCGATGCCCCGGGCAACGTGCTCTGCCGTGGGCGCGTTGTCTCGGGCGATGCGGCGGCGGGGCTGGCGGCGGGCGCGGTGCGCGCGGAAATCAGCGTCGAGACGGGTTTCGTCGAGCACGCCTATATCGAGCCCGAGGCCGGTTTCGCGCGGCGTATCGGCGATCGGGTGGAGATTTTCGCCTGCACCCAGACCCCCTACATGGACCGCGACGAACTCGCCGGAATTCTCGGTCTCGCACCCGCCCAGGTGCGGATCATTCCGAGCGCGGTCGGCGGCGGCTTCGGCGGCAAGCTCGACCTCTCGCTGCAACCCCTCATCGCGACCGCCGCCTGGCTCACCGGCCAGCCGGTGCGCATGGTCTATACCCGTTCCGAGAGCATGGCCTCGACCACCAAGCGCCATCCCGCGCGCATCACCGCCGAGGCCGCGGCCGATGGCGAGGGCCGGCTCACGGCGTTGCGCTTCCATGGCGATTTCAACACCGGCGCCTATGCGAGCTGGGGCCCGACGGTCGCCGGGCGCGTGCCGGTTCATGCCATGGGCCCCTATCGTGTGCCAAATGTGGCGGCGACCTCGACCGCGCTCTACACCACCGACCCGCCGGCCGGGGCCTTTCGCGGCTTCGGCGTGCCGCAAGCGGCCTTGGCGACCGAGGCGCTGATGGACATGCTCGCCGCCCGGCTCGGCCAGGATGCGCTGGAGTTTCGTCTTGCCAACGCGCTCCGCCCCGGCGATCGCACGGCAACCGGGCAGCTGCTCGGCGCGGGCGCCGCGCTCGTCGCCTGTCTGGAAGCGCTTCGTCCACGCTGGCGCGCGCTGCGGGCCGAGGCCGCCGCGTTCAACGCCGCCGCGCCGGGCGCGCTCCGGCGCGGTGTCGGGATTGCCTGCATGTGGTACGGGATCGGCAATACCGGCATGTCGAACCCCTCCGAAATGGTCATCGGCGTCACCGGCGAGGGCCGCGTCATCCTCTATTCCGGCGCGGTCGATATCGGCCAGGGGTCCAACACCATCATGCTGCAAATCGCCGCCCAGGCGCTCGGCTTGCCGATGGGCGCGCTCGATCTCGTCGCCGGCGATACCGATCGCACCCGCGATGCCGGCAAAACCTCCGCCTCGCGGCAGACTTTTGTCAGCGGTAACGCCGCGCGGCTGGCTGCGCTCAGCCTCCGGGAAGCAATCCTGCGCCTTGCCAATGCCGCCCCGGGGGCCGCGCCGGGGGCGGCGCTTTCATTGCGCGGGGGCAAAATAATGGTTGCGCATGACGGGATCGAAACCGTGCTCGATCCGGCCGCGATGGCACCCGACGCGGCGGGCCTCGTGCTGCGCGGGGAGGGACGATACGACCCGCCGACCACCGCGCTCGATGACGACGGCCAGGGCATCCCCTACGCCGCCTTCGCCTTCGCCGCGCAGATCGCCACCGTCGAGGTCGATCTCGCGCTCGGCACGACGCGGGTACTCGGCATTGTGGCCGCCCATGAGGTCGGCCGCGCGATCAATCCGACGCTGGTCGAGGGCCAGATCCATGGCGGCATCGCCCAGGGGCTCGGCCTCGCGCTGATGGAGGAGTACATCCCCGGACGCACCGAAAATCTGCACGACTATCTCATCCCCACGATCGGCGATGTGCCGCCGATCGAAATTTTCCTGATCGAGGAACCAGACCCGCTCGGCCCGTTCGGGGCCAAGGGCGTGGGCGAGCCGGCGCTGATCGCGACCGCCCCGGCGATCTTCAACGCCATCGCCGATGCCACCGGCGTCCGTCCGACGCGCGCGCCCTGCACGCCCGATCGGCTGCGTGCGTTGCTGGAAAAAGCCCGATGACCTCCCACACCCACGCCAGCACCGATGCCCCCGAGGAAGCAGCCCTTGTGGCCGCCGCGCAGGCCGAGCCCGGCATCGTCACCTGTGATGCCTGCCCGGTGCTGTGCCGCATCCGCCCCGGCAAGACGGGTGCGTGCGACCGCTACGGCAATGAGGGCGGCCGGCTCGCCCGCACGGACCCGCTCACCGTGCTCGCCCGCAGCCCCGAGGTCGTGCGGTTCCTGGAGGGTGCGTATGAGGGCAACCCGCTGGCGGCGCGCGACGTTTTCGTGAGCGCGATCGGCGCCGGCACGACCTATCCCGACTATAAACCCGCCCCCTTCATCGTCGGCGCCGAGATCGACGGCGTCGATACCATAACCGTGGTGAGCGAGGGGATTTTTTCCTATTGCGGCCTCAAGGTGAAGATCGACACCGACCGCCATCTCGGCCCCGAATGCGCCGCCGTGCGGGCGCAAGGCGAGGCGATCGGCCATGTCACCACCGCCGAATACGGCAGCCAGATGCTCTCGCTGGGTGGCGTGCGCCATCTCACCGGCGGGTCGAAGCGCGAGGGCGTCGTGACCTGCGAGACCCTGCTCGCCCTCGCCAACGGCGCGGCCGCCGAGCTTACCGTCGAGGACGGGGTTTCCCTCGAGGTGCAGGCCGGGCGCCCGCCGGTCATCGACGGGGTTCTCGAGCGGCGCATGCGGGTCGGCTGCGGCTCCGCCACCATCGGCATTTTCGCCCAGCAATGGCAAGGGCTGGCCGATGAGGTGATCGTCGTCGATGACCACATCACCGGCGTCCTCACCGAGCATCAGGCGGGGCGTTTTCTCGGCATGCGCCCGGCCGGGCTGCGCGTGCGCGGGCGACGCTCGACGCCGGGGCGCTATTTCCAGGTGGCCCAGCCCGGCCTCGGCTGGGGCGGCACCGACATCGCCGATCCGCTCAGCATCATCGAGCGCGTCGATCCGCGCCTCGCCTGGCCGGGATTGCGCCTGCTCATGGTCTCGACCACCGGCGAGCATTCGGCCTGGTTCATCCTCGATGAGGCGCTGCGTCCGCAACCGGCGCCGATGCCCGAGGCGATCGCCGCCGTGGTGGCGCGGATCGGCGAGAATTGCGAACCCGCGCTCTGCTCGGTGCTGTTCATGGCCGGTGCCGGGGGCAGTTTGCGCGCCGGCGCGACGGAGAACCCGGTCAGGCTCACGCAAGCGGTGCAGGGCGGGCGGGCGCGCGTCACCGCGGGCGGCGCGCCGGTCTATCTCTGGCCGGGCGGGGGGATCACCTTCATGGTCGATGTCACACGGATGCCCGCCAACGCTTTCGGCTCGGTGCCGACCCCGGCACTCGTCGCCCCCATCGAATTTTCCCTCCCGCGCGCCGACTACGCGGCACTCGGCGGGCACATGGCGCGCATCCGCACGCTTGATGCGGTGCTGCGGGAGACGCGCTCGCGTTTTGCCACCCTCCCCCCGGCAACCCCCTTTCCCGTGCCATGAGCGCCCTCGCCGCGCGGCTCGCCGATGGCCGGCTCCACTTGCAACAGGGGCCGATCGATTGCCTGTGCCGCGCCGAGGGCGAAGCAGGCGAGGTGCGCGCCGCCTATGCCCAGGCGATCGCCGCCTTCCCGGCGATTTTGCCGGAGCTTTGCGCGGAATTGCCGAAACTCCGCGCGCCCTTGCCGAGCCTGCCACCGCAAGGCCGGGTGGCGCGCGCCATGCACCGGGCCTGCCTGCCGTTCGCCGATCGCTTCATCACGCCGATGGCCGCAATTGCCGGGGCGGTGGCGGACGCCGTGCTAGGGGCGATGTGCGCCGGGCGCCATCTCCGGCGCGCCTTCGTCAATAACGGCGGCGATATCGCCTTTCACCTTGCCCCCGGCGCCGCGTTGCGCGCCGGGCTGGTGGCCGATCTCGCCTCGCCGGCGCTGGATGGCGTGTTCGTCCTCGATGCCGCCCATCCGGCGCGCGGGCTTGCCACCTCGGGGCGCGCCTGCAAGGGGCGCGGGGGCAAAAGCTTCTCCCTCGGCATCGCCGATGCGGTAAGCGTTGTGGCGCGCGACGCGGCGGCGGCGGACGCGGCGGCGACGATGATCGGCAATGCTGTCGATCTCCCGGCTCACCCGGCCATCCACCGCGTCCCGGCCTGCGAGATCGATCCCATGAGCGATCTCGGGGAGCGCCCCGTCACCCTCGATGTCGGCCCCCTCGATGCAGCCGAAATCGCCGCGGCGCTGGACGCGGGCCGGGTCTTCGCCGATGCTCTCGCCCGCGCCGGGCTGATCACGGGCGCGGTGCTCGCGCTCCGTGGGGAAATCGTCGTCGTTGCCGCCATGGCCCTTCTGGAGGACGCATGATCCGCAAGCTCTTGACCATCGTCGAGGAAACCCATCGCGAGGCCGATCACGAAATTCGCCCGCCCACCCGCAAGGCCGCCGCGATCGCGGTGATCGCCAACCCCTGCGCCGGACGCTACGCCGAGGATCTCTCCGAGTTGATCGAGACCGGGGCGATGCTCGGCGGCCTTCTCGGCGAACGCGCGGTGCGCGCCCTCGGCATCGAGCCGGGCATGGTGCAAAGTTACGGCAAGGCGGCGATCGTCGGCGAGGATGGCGAACTCGAACACGCCGCCGCCATCCTGCACCCGAAACTCGGCGCGCCGCTCCGCCACGCGGTCGAGAAGGGGGCGGCGCTGGTGCCGAGCGCCAAGAAGCGCGGCGGGCTGGGCACGGCGATCGACGTGCCGCTCGGCCACAAGGACGCGGCTTTCGTGCGCAGTCATTTCGACGCCATGGAAGTGCGGGTTCACGACGCGCCGCGGCGCGATGAAATCGTCGTCGCCGTGGTGGTGACGGATGCCGGGCGGCCGCTTGCGCGCATCGGCGGGCTCAGTGTCGATCAGATCGAAGGCAAGGACGGATTGCGATGACCCAGATAAAACTCTCCCGCCGCGCTTTACTCGCCGGCACCACCGCCGCGCTCGCCGCGCCCACCCTGGCGCGCGCCCTGGATGCCAAGCCGATCCGCATCGGCGAGATCAATTCCTACAGCGCCGTGCCGGCCTTCACGCTGCCCTATCGCAACGGCTGGCAGCTCGCGCTCACCCATATCAACGACGCCGGCGGCGTGCTCGGGCGCAAGCTCGAAGTGATCTCGCGCGATGACGCGGGCAAGCCGCAAGACGCGGTGCGGCTCGCCGGCGAACTCGTCGAGAACGAAAAGGTCGATGTCCTGGCCGGGGGATTTCTCTCCAATGTCGGCTTGGCGCTGTCCGATTTCTCGGCGCGGAAGCAGGTGATCTATATCGCCGGCGAGCCGCTCACCGACGCCTTGGTTTGGGAAAAGGGCCAGCCTTTCTGTTTTCGGCTGCGCCCCTCGACCTATATGCAGGCGGCGATGCTGGTTGAGGAGGCGGCAAAACTCCCGGCCAGGCGCTGGGTGAGCGTCGCGCCGAATTACGAATACGGCCAATCGGCGGTGAAATGGTTTTCCGAGCTCCTCAAGGCGCGCCGCCCAGACATCGAATTCGTCACCGCGCAATGGCCGGCGCTCGGCCATATCGACGCCGGCGCGGTCGCCGAGGCCCTGGCGGCGGCGAAGCCGGAGGCGATCTATAATGTCACCTTCGGCCCCGACCTCACCAATTTCGTTCGCCAGGGCAATACCCGCGGCCTGTTCGAGGGGCGCGCGGTGGTCTCGCTGCTCACCGGCGAGCCGGAATATCTCGACCCGCTCGGCGCCGAGACGCCGCCGGGCTGGATCGTCACCGGCTATCCCTGGGCGAGCCTCGACACGCCCGCGCACAAGGCGTTCCGTGAAGCCTATCAGAGCCAATTCCACGACTATCCGCGCATGGGTTCGGTGGTCGGCTACGCGCTGATCCACGCGATCGCCGCCGGCATCACGCGGGCCGGCGGCACCGAGGCGGCGGCCATGGCGCGGGGCTTCGCCGGAGCGCAATTCGAGACACCGTTCGGCGCCGCCCAGTTCCGCGCCATCGACCATCAATCGACGCTCGGCACTTTTGTCGGGCGCACCGCGCTCAAGGACGACAAGGGCGTCATGGTCGATTGGCACTATGTCGATGGCGCCGCGGTTTTGCCCGATGATGCGACGGTCAAGAAGCTGCGCCCCAATGCTGGTTAGGCCAGGGGCTCCGCCCCTGGACCCCGGCAAAGGCGTAGCCTTTGCAATCCGTTTTGGGGCCTGGGGCCTTTGGCCCCAGCGGGTCGAGGGCGGAGCCCTCGCCTTGATCTGGGTTTGACTGATGGATGCTCTCGCCGTCTCCCTCCTCACCGGCCTCGCCGATGCCGCCTCGCTGTTTCTCGTGGCCTCCGGGCTCACGGTGATTTTCGGCGTCACCCGTGTGGTCAATTTCGCCCATGGCAGCCTCTATCTGCTCGGCGCCTATATCGGCTGGAGCCTGCTCACCCGGCTGCCACATACGCCGCTTGGCTTTCTACTCGGGGCGCTCGCGACGATCATCGCGCTCGCGGTGATCGGGATGGCGCTTGAGATGGCCCTGCTGCGCCGGGTCTATCGCGTGCCCGAACTGTTTCAGTTGCTCGCGACGTTCGGCGTGGTGCTGATGGTCCAGGACATCGCGCAGTATTTCTGGGGGGCGGAGGATCTGACTCTCCCCCGCCCGCCCTGGCTGCGCGCCTTCGTGCTCATCGGGAACCAGCGTTTTCCCCGCTTCGATCTCGTTATTATCTTCCTTTTCCCGCTGGTGTTCGGCGCGCTGTGGCTGTTGTTCCGGCGCACCCGCTGGGGGCGGCTGGTGCGCGCGGCGACCGAGGATCGCGAGATGGTGGCGGCCTTGGGCGTCGATCAGCGGCGGCTTTTCACCTCGGTCTTCGCGCTCGGGGCGGGATTGGCGGGGCTGGGCGGGGTGCTGGCGCTGCCCGATGCCTCGGCCAACCTGCAAATGGATCTCTCCAGCGTCACCGACGCCTTCGTGGTGGTTGTCGTGGGTGGGCTCGGCAGCCTGCCGGGGGCGGCGCTGGCGAGCCTGTTGATCGGCCTGCTGCAATCCTTCGGCATCATGCTGATCCCCCGCGCGACCCTGGCGCTGGTCTTCGTGGTGATGGCGGTGGTGCTCATCCTGCGCCCCAACGGGCTGCTCGGCCGCCCGATTTCGGGCAGCGGCGGCGGCACGCCGGCGCTGGTGCGCCCGGCACCGATGGCGCTCCGCGCGGTCGGCGGCGCGGCGCTCTGCGCGGCTCTCCTCGCGCCGTTCTATCTCGGCGATTATGCCCTCGCCATCGCCACCGAAATGCTGATCGCCATGCTGTTCGCGGCCAGCCTTCATTTCATGATGGGGCCGGGGGGCATGGCGAGTTTCGGCCATGCCGCGTGGTTCGGCATCGGCGCCTATGCGAGCGCCTTCGCGGCCCACCTGCTGGCCGCGCCGATGCCGCTCGGCCTCGCCCTCGCCCCGCTCGCCGCCGGCGTTCTGGCCGTGGCCTTCGGCGCCTTCGTGGTGCGGCTCTCGGGCGTCTATCTCGCCATGCTGACCCTCGCTTTTGCCGAAATCGCCTGGGCGATCGCTTTTCAGTGGGTTGATCTCACCGGCGGCGATAACGGCATTCTCGGCGTCTGGCCGGCGCCCTGGGCCGCGGGGCCGCGCGGGTTCTACTGGCTGGCGCTCGGCGTTACGGTGGGCGGAACGCTAGCGCTTCGCCATCTGCTCGCGACGCCGTTCGGCTACAGCCTGCGCGGGGCGCGTGATTCGCGCCTGCGCGCCGAGGCGATCGGCATTCCCGCCGCCCGCATCCAGCTCGCCGCCTTCACCCTCGCCGGCGCCGCGGCGGGGCTGGCGGGCGGGCTCTATGCCTATGCCAAGGGCAGCGTTTTCCCGACCTATATCAGCCTCGGCCATTCCGTCGATGCGCTTCTCATGGTGCTGCTCGGCGGGGTGGCGACGATGAGCGGGCCGATCCTCGGCGCGCTGGCCTATACCGGGCTCTATGATCTCCTGCTGGCGGCGACCAGCCTGTGGCGGCTGGTGCTGGGGGCCGCGATCATCGTCTTGGTGCTGGCATTTCCCGAGGGCATCGCCGGCGCCATCCTGCGGCTCTGGACCCGCCTCCGCCCGGCATGAAGCAGCCGCCGTGAAGTCACCGGGGCCGGTGTTGCTGGTGGAGAACCTCCACAAATCCTTCGGCGGCGTGGCCGCCGTCGCGGGGGTGAGCTTCGCCCTCGATGCCGGCGAGATGCTGGCGCTGATCGGCCCCAACGGGGCGGGCAAATCGACCTGTTTCAACATGCTGAGCGGCCAGATCCGCCCCGATTCCGGGGCGGTCATGCTCAATGGCGAGGCGGTGGGCGGGATGGCGCCCCGCGCCATCTGGCGGCGCGGCGTCGGGCGGACCTTCCAGATCACCGCGACCTTCGCCTCGATGACGGTGCGCGAGAACGTGCAGATGGCGCTTATTTCGCACCACCACCGCCTGTGGCGCAGCCTCCGCCCGGCGCGGCGGCTTTTCGTGGCCGAGGCCGAGGCGCTGCTCGGGCCCGTGGGCATGGCCGAGCAGGCCGAGCGGGCGGCGGGCGAATTGGCCTATGGCGATCTCAAGCGGCTCGAACTCGCGATCGCGCTCGCCCATGCGCCGCGGCTGCTGCTGATGGACGAGCCCACCGCCGGCATGGCGCCCGCCGAGCGCGGCGGGTTGATGGCGCTCGCCCGCCGGCTGGCCAACGCGCGCGACATCGCCGTTTTATTCACCGAGCACGACATGGACGTGGTGTTCGGCATCGCCGACCGCATCCTGGTGCTCGATCGCGGGCGGCTGATCGCCGAGGGTAGCGGCGCCGAAATCCGTGCCGATCCCCGGGTCCGCGCGATCTATCTCGGCTCGGGCGAAACCAGCGGCGGGCATTGAGGGGCGAGGCTGGGGGATGCTGGAAGTGGCGGGGCTTTGCAGTTTTTATGGGCGGGCGCAGATCCTGCACGATATCGCGCTTGACTGCGCCGCGGGCGAGGTGCTCGTGCTGCTCGGGCGCAACGGCGCGGGCAAATCGACGACGCTGAAATCCCTCATCGGCCTGGTGCGCCCGCAGGCCGGCAGCATCCGTTTCGCCGGCGCCGAGATCGCGGGCGCCGAGCCGCACCGCATCGCCCGCCTCGGCCTCGGCTACGTGCCCGAGGAGCGGCGGATTTTCACCACCCTCACGGTGGCGGAAAATCTCGACATCGGCCGCCAGCCGCCGCGCCCCGGCATTCGGCCCTGGACCCCGGCGCGGCTCTATGAGGTGTTTCCCAATCTCGGCGCCATGCCGGCGCGCATCGGCGGGCGGATGAGCGGGGGCGAGCAGCAGATGCTGGCGATCGCGCGCACCTTGATGGGCAATCCGCGCCTGATCCTGCTCGACGAGCCGAGCGAGGGACTGGCGCCGCTGATCGTCGAGCAGATGGCGGGCGCCATCGCCGCGCTCAAGCGCGAGGGGGTGGGCGTGGTGCTCGCCGAGCAGAACCTCTATTTCGCGCTTGGTCTCGCCGATCGCGCGGTTGTGATCGAAAAAGGCGCCGTGGTGTGGCAAGGAAGCGCCGCCGCGCTCGCCCACGACGAGGCCACGCGCCAGCGTTTTCTCGCCGTCGGCGCGGCATCCTGACGAATTCTCAACCATTGCGCCGCTAGGCTGCGCAGGGCCTTTTCCGGGAGAAGTGCATGGCGTTCCTGCTGGTTCTGCTCATGCTGCTGCTGGCCGCGATCGCCGCGCTCTACCTTCACGACCGTCGCCAGTCGCAACACACCATCCTCCGCAATTTCCCGGTGATCGGCCATTTCCGCTACTTCGCCGAGACCTGGGGCGATTATATGCGGCAATATCAATATCTTCCGGACTGGGTGGAGCGGCCGTTCAACCGGTTGGAGCGCGCCTGGGTCTATCGCTCGTCCAAGGGGGTTTCCAATCTGGTGAGCTTCGGCAGCGAGAACGTGCCGAGCTTCGTCTTCCGCAACGCCCCGTTTCCGGTGCTGGACAGCGAAAAACGCCCTTTCCCCGGCAAAACCATCGGCATCGCCGCCGGCCCCGGCGCCTGCCGCACCCCCTATGTGGCGAAAAGTTTTTTCAACATCTCGGGCATGAGCTACGGCGCGCTCAGCCACGCCGCCGTCACCGCGCTCTCGCATGGCGCCCGCCTGGCCGGCGTCTGGATGGCGACCGGCGAGGGTGGGCTCGCGCCCTATCATCTCCAGGGCGGCGGCGATCTGGTGATGCAGATCGGCACCGCGAAATATGGCGTGCGCGACGCCGAAGGCCGCCTGAGCGAGGCGCGCCTGCGCGAGATCGCGGCCATCGCCGCGGTGCGAATGTTCGAGGTCAAGCTCGCGCAAGGCGCCAAACCCGGCAAGGGCGGCATCCTGCCGGCCGCCAAGGTCACGCCCGAGATCGCCGAGATCCGCGGCATCCCGGCGGGGGAGGACAGTATCAGCCCCAACCGTCACCTCGATATCGGCAATATCGCCGAGCTGGGCGCCTTCATCGCGCGCCTTCGCGACATCACCGGCAAGCCGGTGGGGGTGAAATTCGTGCTCGGCGATCCCGCCTTTCTCGATGACTGGTTCGGCGATTGCGTGGCGCACCCCGAACACTGCCCCGATTATGTGCAGATCGACGGCGGCGAGGGCGGCACCGGCGCGGCACCGGCGCCCTTAGCCGATTATGTCGGCCTGCCGATCACCCAGGCGCTGCCCGAGGTAACGGCCGCGCGCGCGCGCCACGGCCTCACGACGCGGCTCCGCGTCGTTGCCGCGGGCAAGCTCATCACCCCCGACAAGGTCGCCTGGGCGCTCGCCATGGGTGCCGATTTCGTGAGTTCGGCGCGCGGCTTCATGTTCTCGCTGGGCTGCATCCAGGCGATGAAATGCGGCTCTGGCCAGTGCCCGACCGGGGTGACAGCCTCCAACCCCCGGCTTATCGCCGGGCTCGACCCCACGGACAAAGCGGTGCGCGTCGCCCGCTACGCAACCCGCCTGCAAGAGGAAGTGGCGATGATCGCCCATTCCTGCGGCGCCGCCGATGTCACGGGGCTGCGCCCCCATCACGTCACCGACATCGAAAAAGGCGTGGGCGGCTTCCGGGCCCCGGCGGAGTAGGGATAGGGAAGGGAAGGCGCCCCTCCCCCGGCAAGCCTCCAGGATGGGGGTCTGGGGCCTCAGGCCCCAGCGGGGTCGAGGGGCAGCGCCCCTCGCCTTGCCTTGCCTTCTCCCGTCGGCGGCGCAAGATTGTGCGTGA
>JAKCCP010000223.1 GCA_021841985.1 Pseudomonadota bacterium
GATCTCCTCCTTGACCCGCTCCCAGGTCGCGGCAACGCCCATCAGCAGGGTGAAGTAGAAATCCCAGTAGCAGAGCGAAAGAAACGTCCCGGCGACGAGATAGGCGATGATCGAGACCTGCGCCATCTTGGCGAGATCATAGGCCCAGCGCAGCTCCGGCACCTTGCGGGTCGCGCGGATGATGCGCCAGGTGTTGACGATGCCGGCGAGCGTGATACCGAGCCAGACGAAAAAGGTCGGGAAGCCGTGTTCGCCGATGACCTCGAAATAAATACTATGCACGGCGCGCGCGGTGGTGCCGTAATCATACTCATCGACGATGTTCTGGCGGTAGGGCGCCATGAACCCGCCGCCGGTGAGCGGGCGGGCGAGGGCGATTTTCCACGACGCATGCCAGATATTGAGGCGGCCCTGCGCGGAGTCATCGACATGTTCGACGCCGATCGTGGACATCCGCGCCGTCCAGCTCGGCGGCATGAACGAGATCGCGCCGGCGAGCGCGACACCGACCACCGCCGCCGAGACGATCTTGTGCGAGCTGTTCCACCACAGGAACAAGGACATCGCGGCAAGACCGATCAAGGCGCCGCGCGAGTAGCTGCCGAGGATCGAGAACAGGGTGAAAATCATCGCCCCGAGCAGCCCGAGCCGCACCAGGCGATGGCGCGATTGCAGGCGGAGGTAATTCATCATCGGCATGCAGACGAGCAGCCCGGCGGCGAGATGGTTGTTATCGGTGATCATCGTCATCGGCGGCCCGAGCACGCGATAATTGCCGGCATGGGTCAACGTAAAGAAGCCGCCGCGGATGCCGTAATAGCCGAGCGAGATCACCATCACCCAGATCAAGGCATGGATGCGCCGGCGCTCGGTGAGCAGCGCGAAGATCAGCAACTGCGCGAGAAAGGATTTGGCCACCACCGACCATTTGTATTCCACCAATTCGGGTGGTGCGAGGGCGGCGAGCGAGGTGAGCGAGATCAGGACGATGAACAGAATGATCAGCACGGTGGTGGCGTTGATCGGGAAGGATTTGGGCTCGCGCGCGCCGAGACAGCCCATGATCGTCGCGGCGACTATCATCATCGCCCAGGGGATGGTCATCGACATGCCCCAGGTCAGCTCGTGCGGATTCATGAACGAGATCCAGCACCACAGGATGACGCCGACGAACGGGCGCGCGATCGTCATCGGCAAAAGCCCGCCCATCATCGCGATGATGAAAACGAGATTGCGCATCGCCCGGCCTGGCGCCCCTATTTGCCCGCGTTGAGATCGGCGAGCAGTTGGCGGGCGCCGTCCTTCTCGGGGAAACTGGTCTTGTCGTCGGTGATCGGGGTCAGCAGCGCGACCGCCTCGTCGCGATGCCCGGCCTGCGCCAGCGCGGTCGCGAGGTGATACTGAATGGCGGGATCTCCCGGCAGTTCGGCATGGGCCTGGCGGAGCAGGGGAAGCCCGGCCGGGTTTTTCGCCTGGGTCAGGATATAGCCGAGCGTATCCGCGGTCTGCGCGCCGGGAGCGAGGAGATAGGCGCGCTCGGCGAGTTTCAGCGCCTCCGGCTTGCCGAGCTGCTGGTCGATCCAGGCGAGATTGTTGAGGGCGACGATGTTGTTCGGCTGATGGGCGAGCGCGGTCTGCAAATGCCCGGCCGCGACCGGATATTGCCGGCCGGCGATTTCCAGATCGGCGAGCGCGACCAGCGCCGGCACGTCATCGGCGTGGCTCCCGACCCAGGCGGCGAGCGTCGCCATCGCCTCGTTCTTGTGGCCGGCGGCATTTTCCGCCGCCGCCTCGCGCAGCGCCAGCATCGTCGAGGGCTGATCGGCGGCGGCCGCGGCATAGGCTTTCGCCGCCGCGTCATAGTGTTTCTGTGACATATGGAAATCACCCGCCAATGCGAGTGCGGCCGGCAGATGGGTTGCCTCCTTGGCCAATGCGCCGGCCCGCGCCAGCGCCGCATCCGCGCCACCCGAGGCGAGGGCGACGCCGAGGGCTGCCTGCATCAGCTCGTAATTGGCGGGATAGGCCTTGAGCCCGGCATCGATCACGCTTTGCGCGCCGCTGTAATCCTTGGCCATGACCAGGAGCCGGATGAGGTTGATCCGCGCCGTCGTCTGCGCCGGATCAATGGTGAGGATCTGGCGGTAGGTGTCGCGCGCCGCCTCGTTGAGGCCGAGCGACGCCTGCGCCGCGCCCTGCACCGAAAGGAGGGCCACCGGCGCCGGTTGGTCCTTGCCCAGGGTCACCGCCAGCGCCGCCTTGGCGTCGTTGTCGCGGAGCAAAAGCCCGGCATAGCTCGCGGCGATGCTGGCGTCGTTCGGCACCGCCGCATGCGCCTGCGCGAGCAGCGCCAGCGCCTCCTTCGGCTTGCCCTGCTGCTCGCGCGCGGCGACGGCGATATTGAGCGCGGTGCGGTTGCCCGGCTGCTTGGCCAGCACCTCGTCGAGCAGTTTCCACGCGGCGTCGTCCTGCCCCTCGATCAGTTGCAGCCGCGCCAGGCTGAGCTTCGCCGCCACCGCGTCGGGATGGGCCTTGATGACGCCGGCGAAAGCCGCTTCCGCGCCGGGATAATCCATCTTCGCGAGTTTCAGCAGGCCATCGAGATTGCCGACCACGGCGGCATCGCCCTCCTGCTCGCGGAGTTCGGCGAGGTGGCTTTCGGCCTGAGTGAAATCGCCGGCGACGATCCCGGTCAGCACCAGCATCTCGCCGGCCTTGGCTTGCTTGGGATCGAGCTTCAGCGAGCGCTCGAACGCCGCCGCCGCGCCCTCATTGTCGCCGGCGTCGAGCTTCAATTCCCCGAGCCGGCTCAGGAGGGCGGCGTTATCGGGCGCGAGCGTGCTCGCCGTCTCATAGCTCGCGATCGCCGGCGCGAGCTTGCCGGTCGCGAGATAGACCTGGCCCAGCATCTCGTGCAGGGCGGGGTTCTTGTCGTTGAGGAGGATCGCCTTGTTGAGCGCCGTGATCGCCTCGTCGGGGGCGTGGCGCGCCATGTCGATCTGAACCAGGAGGGCGACGCCGCGCGGGTCGCTCGGGAAGCGGGCGACGTAGCGCCGGGCGGAGTCGAGCGCCTGCTCGCGCTCGCCGAGTTGGTTCTTGACCAGGGCGTCGATGTAATAGGCGTTCGGCATGCGCGAAAGCACGCTCGAGAGTTTTTCCATATCGGCGCCGGCGCCCTTGAAATCCCCGGCCTCGGCGAGGATCAGGGCGTGGAGATAGACCGCCTGGGCGTTGTTCGGCAGCATTTTCTGGACGACGGCGATATCCTCCTTCGCCTTGTCGTTCTGGCGGTTCGCGATCAGGAGATCGGCGCGCTGCAAGCGCGCGACGATGTCGTTCGGATCGCGCGCGAGAACCCCGTCCAGGATCGTGATCGCGCCGGCGCGATCGCCGGCGTTGGCGGCGAACTGCGCCTTGCGCCGCAAGGCGGCGGCGTTCTGCGGATCGGCCTTGAGCACCGTCTCGATCGCCGCTTCCGCCGCCTTGGTGTCGCCCTTGGCGCTCGCCACCTGGGAGGCGGTGAGGAGGACTTCCGTCGCATCCGGGGCGATCGCCTTGGCGGCGTCGATATCGGCGGCGGCCTTGTCCACCTGGTCGAGCATCAGCTCGGCGCGGGCGCGCGCGGCGAGGATGGTCGGCGCGAGATCGGGCGGATTGCCGGTCGCCGGGAAGGTTTGCAGCAGGTCGCGCGGGCGCTGCTGATCGAGATAGGATTGCAGCAGAATCTCGGTCGCCCGCCGTGGCTCGGTGCCGAGGGCGCGCGCCTTGCTCGCTTCCTTTTCCGCCCCCGACGGGTCGCCGAGGCGGAGATCGACATCGGCGAGGCCGAGATGCGCGCGGCCGTTCTCGGGATCGTCCCGGACGGCGTTGCGGAGTTCGATCTGCGCGCCACGCAGATCGCCGCCGGCGAGCAGCGCCTCGGCCTTGGCGTAATGATCGGCGGCGGCGGCCAGCCCTGGCCAGAGCAGCGCCGCCAGCGCCGTGCCGGTGAGCGCGAGCTGGGCCAATCGGGAAGAGCGCGGGTGGGATGCCAGCATCATCGGTTTTCCGTTATGTCTTGCGCCGCCCCGTCGGGAAGCGAGGCTTCGAGGCCATGGGTTCGTAATAATCCGTACAAGGTCGTGCGGCTGACGCCAAGCAATTGTGCGGCGGTGGAGAGATTTCCGCCACTGCGGGCCAAAGCCCGCTCGATCACGTCGCGCTCGGCGCGGCTCCGCGCGGCACGGAGATCGAGCGTGGGCTCATCGCCGCCCGCCCCGTCATCGCCGCCGGCGGCGAGCGCGGGGGCGGCGAGTTCGAGATCGGCGGGTTCGATCAGGCGCGTCTCGTTCATCACCACCGCCCGCTTCATGCGGTTCTCCAGCTCGCGCACATTGCCCGGCCAGTCATGCGCGGTGAGCGCCGCGACCGCGCTTTCGCTCAGGCCGCGCAGGTTGCGGTGGAACTCATCGTTGAAGCGGTGCAGGAAATAGCGCGCGAGCAGCACCGCATCGCCGCCCCGGGCGCGGAGCGGCGGGATGCGCAGCGTCACCGAATTGAGACGATAGAAGAGATCGCCACGAAACCGCCCGGCCGCCACCTCGGCCTCGATCCCCTGGTTGGTCGCCGAGACGATGCGCACATCGACCTGGATCCGCTGCCGCCCGCCGATCCGTTCGATCACCTGGTCCTGGAGGACGCGCAGCAGCTTGACCTGCAGCGGGTGCGGCAGATCGCCGATCTCGTCGAGAAAAAGCGTGCCGAGATGCGCCATCTCGATCTTGCCGATGGTCTGTCGCACCGCCCCGGTGAAGGCGCCGCGCTCATGGCCGAAAAGTTCGCTCTCGAGCAGGTTTTCCGGGATGGCGCCGCAATTGAGGGCGATGAACGGCCCCTTGGCGCGCGGGCCGAGATCATGCAGCGCCCGCGCCAACGCCTCCTTGCCGGTGCCGCTTTCGCCGAGCAGCAGCACCGGCACGTTGGTCGCCGCGAGCTTCTCGACGTCACGGCAGATTTTCAGCATCGGCTCGGCGGCGGTGATGATGCGCGGGAGTGGGCTTTGCGCCGCGGCTTCGGCGAGACGCTTGTTCTCCGCCTCCAGCTCATGCAGCCTGAGCGCCCGGTCGACGATGCCGCGCAACACCGCGATGTCGATCGGCTTCTCGTAGAAATCATAGGCCCCGGCGGCGATGGCGCGGAGCGCGTTCTCGCGCTCGTTGCTGCCGGTCGCGAGAATGACCTTGGTCGCGGGGGCGGCGCGCAAAATCTCATCGAGCGTCGCAAACCCCTCGCTCACCCCGTCGGGATCGGGCGGCAGGCCGAGATCAAGCACCACCACCCCCGGGCGCTCCTTGGCCAGCGCCGCCAAAGCCTGCCCACGGCGATGGGTGATGACCGGCTTGAGACCAGGAAACGCCCAGCGATACTGGCCACACAACCCCTCATCATCCTCGACGATCAATAATTTCGCGACACTCACGACACGCGGCCTGTGGGAAGCAAGGCCAGGGGCGCTGCCCCTGGACCCCGCCAGGGACACTGTCCCTGGACCCTATTACTTAAGGATTTTCCAGGCGGGGCGCGACGAGGCGCGCGCCAATTCGGTGTTGCGCCCCGCCTGGAAAATCCTCCAGGGATGCGGGTCTGGGGGCGCTGCCCCCAGCGGGTCCAGGGCAGCGCCCTGGCCTTGCTTCCTCCGTGCGTCATGCGGTGACGGGGGTGTTGAGGAGGGGCAGCGACAGGCGCATGGTGGTGCCGGCGCCTGGGGTGCTGGTCACGTGCAGGCTGCCGCTGGCGTTCTGGAGCAGGGCGCGGGCCTGGAAGGCGCCGATCCCCGAGCCGGTGCGTTTCGAGGAGCGGAAGGGGCGGAACAATTCGTCGCGGATGAAGTCCGGTGTCATGCCGGTGCCGCGGTCGCTGATCTCGATCACCACGGCGCTGTTTTCCTCGCTGATCCGCACCTGGACGTGGCCCGGACGCCCGGCGCTCTCCTCGGCATCGAGGGCATTGTCGAGAAGATGGGTGATGACGGCGTCGAAGGCTTCGAGCGGCATGGCGATCTTGCCGCCGTGGCGGGACGGCGCGATGGCGATCGCGACGCCGCGGCTCTGGCGCAAGGTCGCTGCGATGGCGGCGATCCGTTCCAGCGGCGCGACCGCGCTTGCCGGCGCGTCGCCCTCGGATGCGCTGAGCCGGGCGAGAAGGGCGGTGATCTTCGTCGAAGCAGTGCGCACGGTCGCCAGCATGTCGCGCTGGAAATCGGGATTGTCGAGGTGGAATTCGGCGTTGGCGAGCAAAAGCGAGAGCTGGCTGGAGACATTCTTGATATCGTGCGCGACGAAGGCGAAACGCTGGCCGTATTCGCGCAGATGGCGGGTTTCGACCAGGCTTTGCGTCGCGCGCTGTTCGGCGATGAACACCGCGACCTGCTGGCCGATGGTGCGGAGCAGGGTGAAGACCTCGCCGTCGAGGCGGAAGGGGGCGCGTGGCGGGGGCAGCAGGATGAGCCCGATCAGCCGCTCGGCATGGACCAGCGGCACCGCGAGCCAGAGCGGCGGGAAGCCCTCGATCCAGGGCGTGGCATCGGGATCGGCGATGACGACCGTCTCCCCCGCGTCCAGCCGGGCGAGCAGGGGGTGGTCGGAGGCGAGCATGACGCCGGCCGGTGGCAGGTTGAGCGAGCCCCCCCAGTGGAACCCGGTTTCGTCGGCGGCGCGCAGAAACAGGACGCCGCCGGGGCTGTCCACCACCTCGGCGGTCGCGCGGAGCACCCGCTCGTGCAGGGCGACGGCGGGGTCGGGCGTTGAGAGGGCGGCGATAAAGCGCATCCATTCCCGCCGATAATCATAGCGAGTGGTAAAGAAATGATCGACGACCAGCGATTTCAGGCGCGAGCGCGCCGAGCCGGAACTCGCCAGCACCGCGATGACCACGAGGCCGCCGGAAAGGAGAGAGAT
>JAKCCP010000354.1 GCA_021841985.1 Pseudomonadota bacterium
GGTGGTCGCACTCGGGCTCGGCTCGGTCGCCGGGCTCGGGGCGGCGCGGCTCGCGGCGAGCCATTATTCGGTGATGACGACGTCTTCCGCCATGTTCGTCGCCGGCCCGCCGGTGGTTGCGCGTCTGGGGCAGGTTCTGGACAAGGCGGAACTCGGCGGCGCCGACATCCAGACGCGGAGCGGCGCCGTCGATGACGCGGTCGCGACCGAGGCGGAAGCCTTCGCGCGCGCCCGGCGCTTCCTCTCCTATCTGCCGAACTCGGTGTTCGAGCTGCCGCCGGTGGTCGCGAGCGGAGACGACCCGTCCCGCCGCGATGAGGCCCTGCTCGGCGCCATTCCGCGCGATCCCCGCCAAGTCTACAAAATGCGCCCGATCATCGAGACGCTTTTCGATCGCGAAAGCGTCTTCGAGATCGGCGCGCGCTTCGGACGCCCGATCATCACCGGTCTCGCGCGGCTCGACGGGCGGCCGGTCGCGCTGCTCGCGAGCGATCCCTTCCATTACGGCGGCTCGTGGACGGCGGAGGCGTGCCAGAAAATCATCCGTCTCGTCGATCTCGCCGAGGTTTTTCATCTGCCGGTCGTGCATCTCGTCGATTGCCCCGGATTCATGATCGGGTTGGAGGCCGAGAAGGCGGCGACGATCCGCCATGGCGTGCGCGCGATGGCGGCGATCAACCAATGCACGGTGCCGTGGTGCAGCGTCATCCTGCGCAATGTCTTCGGCGTCGCCGGCGCCATTCATCAGCCGGCCGGGCGGCTCGCGCTGCGTTACGCCTGGCCTTCGGCGCGCTGGGGCTCGTTGCCGCTGGAGGGCGGGATCGAGGCCGCCTATCGCGCCGATCTCGACGCCGCGCCCGACCGCGAGGCGGCCCTCCGCGAGATCGAGACGCGGCTGAATGCGCTGCGCTCGCCGTTCCGTACCGCCGAGAATTTCTGGGTCGAGGAGATCATCGACCCGCGCGCGACGCGGCCCTTGCTCTGCGAATTTTCCCGCCTCGCCGGCCCGCTTCTGGCGCCCGGCGCCGCGCGTTTCGCCATCCGGCCTTAGGAAGAGCCCTCATGCCCGCCATCAAACTGCTTTCGGAATTGAATGCCACTGTCTGGCGTATCGCCGCCGCCGAAGGTGACAGGGTCGCTGCCGGCGAGACGTTGTTGCTGCTGGAATCGATGAAAATGGAAATTCCGGTGGCAGCGCCAGCGGCGGGCCGGGTCGCCGCGATCCTGGTGCGCGAGGCGGATCTGGTGAGCGAGGGCGACGCACTGATGCTGTTCGTTGCGGATTGAGGGGGCTTCACGTCGCGCGATCGAGGGACGCCACTTCCTCACGATACGGTGATGGCGCAAGGCGGCAAATCCCACGCTCGCGCGGAAGATATATTGCCAATTTGGCGGTTTGCGTGTCTTGTAAAGAGAATAGAAGCCGGCCATGGGACCGGCGCGTCAGGGGGAAACGACCAATGACAGATCTTCACAGCGCGCGCTTTGTCGGGGCAAACCGGGTCGGACGCCGCGCGGCCCTCAGGACGGCCGCCGCGGCCGGGCTCGCGCAACTGGCATCCCCCTTCATTCTGCGCGGCGCCCGCGGCGACACGCCGCTTCGGATCGGCATGATCGACCCATTGACCGGCGCCTATGCCGCACCGGCCCGCAACGAGGTGATGGGCGCGCAACTGGCGGTTTCGCGCCTCAATGCGGCGGGTGGGGTGTTGGGGCGGCCGATTGAACTCCTGGTTGAGGATTCGGCGAATGACGTCGGCACCGGGGTGCAAAAGGCGCGCAAGCTGGTCGAGCGCGATCATGTCGATTTCCTGATCGGCGACGTGAACTCGGCGGTCGCGCAGGCGATCGCGCAGGTGGCGATGGAGAACAAGATTCTCCACGTCGTCTCCGGCGGTCATACCGACACCATCACCGGCAAGGATTGCAAGTGGAACGTCTATCGCGTCTGCAACACGACGCGCATGGAATCGAACGCCGTCGCCGATATCCTGTTCAAGAAATACGGCAAGAAATGGCACTTCATCACGCCGGACTACACCTTCGGCCACACCTTGCAGGCGGCCCTGGAGGTCAATCTCCAGCGTCTCGGCGGCATCGAGACCGGCGCCGAGCTGACCCCGCTCGGCACCACCGATTTCTCCGCCTATCTGATCAAGGCGCGCGCCGCCAATCCCGATGTGATCATCCTGCTCGTGCAAGGCCAGGACATGGTCAATTGCCTGAAGCAGATCGTGCAGTTCGGCATCAACAAGGAGGTTCCCATCGCCGGCACGCAGCAGGAATTGGAATCGCTGGAGGGTCTGCCTTCGGAGGCGCGCATCGGCACATGGATGTTCGAATGGTACTGGAACCAGCCCGGCGTTCCCCACCTTGCGGAATTCATCGCCGATATCCGCAAGGTCAATAAAGGGCGCGTGCCGACCGCGCGCCACTGGTTCGGCTTCACCTCGGTGATGACGATGGCGCTGGTCGCGGCGCAGGAGAAAACCACCGATGCGGTGAAACTCGCGCGCGCGCTCAGCGATTTCGAGCTGCCGCCGGAGGTGAAGCTGCAGCCGAACAAGGTCTATTACCGCGCCGGCGACCATCAGCTCATGCTCTCCGCCTTCATCGGCCAGGCGCGCGCCGAGGGCAAGGACGACCCGGATGATCTGTTCGCGGTCGATCAGGTCGTCGCCGGCGATGCCGTCGCGCCGCCGGTCGCCGATACCGGCTGCACGCTGCACTGGCCGGCGTGACGCGGGCGGACGGCACAGAACGGGTACGGCGCCGATGCTCCAATTGCTGCTGTTCAATGTCACCAACGGCCTGATCATCGGCGCTTTCTACGTGCTGATGGCGCTCGGGCTTTCGCTCATTCTCAACCTCTCCGGGGTGATCAATTTCGCGCATGGCGGGTTTCTCGTGCTCGGCGGCTATCTCGCCTATACGCTGACGCCGTTTCTCGGCTTCTGGGGCGCGCTGATCGTCGCCCCGCTGCTCACCGCCGCGATCGGCGTGGTCATCGAGCAGACGCTGATCCGCCGGCTCTATGGCCGTGATCCGCTCTATAGCCTGCTGCTCACCTTCGGCCTCGCGTATATTTTCGAGGATGTCACGCGCTACATCTGGGGCGCGCAGGGGTTGCCGGTGACGATCCCCGCCTTTCTCGGCCGGCCGGTGAGCCCGACGCTTTTTTTCATCACCTATTATCGCCTGTTCATGGTGGCGGTGGCGGCGGCGGTGGTGCTGTTTTTGTTTCTGCTGCTGCGCCATAGCCGGGTCGGCGTTCGCATCCGCGCCGGAACCCTCGATCTCGAGACGGTCTCGACACTCGGCGTCAATGTCGGCCGGTTGCGCACGTTCAATTTCGCGCTCGGCATCTTCCTCGCCGGGCTTTCCGGGGTGCTGGCCGGCGGACAGCTCGGGCTCGACCCGACGATGGGCGCCGGGCTCCTGATGCCGAGCTTCATCGCCATCATCATCGGCGGTGTCGGCAGCCTGCCCGGAACCTTGGTCGGCGGCCTGCTGATCGGGGTCGCCTCCGGCGTCACGGCGGTGTTCTTCCCCTCGGCGAGCGAAGCCGTGATGTATGTTCTGATGGCGCTCGTCCTGCTCGCCCGGCCGCGCGGGCTGATGGGCGAGGAAGGGCTGATGACATGAGGGAGAGCGGCCGGACGCATCCGGCGGTGCTCGCCGCGATCTGGGTGGTGCTGCTGCTCGCCCCCACTTGGCTCGGCCTGGTCGGCGGCTACACGGCGCTCGGCGCGCGCGTCCTGGTGCTCGGCCTCGCCGCGATGTCGCTCAACTTCCTGCTCGGCTTCACCGGCGTGCTTTCCTTTGGCCATGCCGCCTGGTTCGGGCTTGGCGCCTATGGCACCGGCCTCACGCTGAAATTTCTCGCCGCCAGCACGCCGCTGTCGCTGCTAGCGGGGACGCTGCTCGGCGGCGCGCTCGGCGCGGCACTCGGCGCCCTGATCGCCCATCGGCGGGGAATCTACTTCGCCATGGTGACGATCGCGTTCGGGCAGGTGTTTTATTACATCGCCTATCGCTGGAATGCGCTGACCGGCGGCGATGACGGCCTGCGCGGCTTCTCGCGCCAGCCGCTCGCGATCGGGCCGTGGCGGATCGACATCGTCGCGAACGGCGTTGCCTTCTACTATTTCGTGCTCGTCTGTTTTGCCGCCGCCGTCGCCATCATGGCGCTGTTGCTCCGTTCGCCCTTCGGCCACACGCTGGTCGCCATCCGCGAAAACGAGCGGCGGGCGCGGTTTCTCGGCATCCCGGTCGAATTCCATATCTGGCTCGCCTTCGCGCTGTCCTGCGTCTTCATCAGCTTCGCCGGCGGGCTCTACGCGCTGCTCAACAATTTCGCCGATCCCAACAATCTCCATTACAGCCTCTCCGGCGATCTCGTGATCATGGCGGTGCTGGGCGGCATGCGGAGCTTCTGGGGGCCGCTGCTCGGGGCCGCTTTGTTCGTCGTGCTGCAGGATTACGTCTCCAGCCTGACCACCAACTGGATGTCCTTTGTCGGCCTCCTGTTCGTGCTCGTGGTGCTGTTCTTCCCACGCGGGCTGCTCGGCGTTTTGCGCGGGAAGTCGCCGGCGTGAGCCTTCTCGAAGTGCGCGA
This sequence comes from Pseudomonadota bacterium, assembly GCA_021841985.1. The sequence goes on from JAKCCP010000354.1 coordinate 4,618, forward strand.
GGCGAGCAAGAGTTTCGGCAGCCTTGCCGCGGTGCGCCGTGTCTCGCTCCGCGTCGCGGCGGGTGAATTGCGCGCCGTGATCGGCCCCAACGGCGCCGGCAAGACGACGTTCTTCAATCTGATCACCGGCGCGCTCCGCCCGAGCGCGGGCGCGATCCTTTTCGACGGGCGCGATGTCACCGCGGTTCCGGCCTGGCGGCGGGTGGTGCTCGGCATGGCGCGGACTTTCCAGATCACCGAGATTTTCCCCGAACTCACGCTCGCCGAAAATCTGCGCGTCGCGGTCGAGGCGGCCGCTGGCCTGCGGCTCCGCCCCTGGATCAGCCGCGCGGCGGCGGCGGCGGTGGGCCGGCAGGTGGAGGACATGCTCGCTCTCGCCGGCCTCGCGGCGAAAGCCGGGCGGCGTGTCGGCGAATTGTCGCATGGCGATCAGCGCGCCGCCGAGATCGCGATGGCGCTGGCGCTGCGCCCCCGCCTCCTCCTCCTCGACGAGCCGACCGCGGGGATGGGCGAGCAGGAAACCTATGACGTGGCACAGCTCGTGCGCCGCCTGCATCGCGACCGCAACCTCACCATCGTGCTGATCGAGCACGACATGCGCGTCGTCTTCCATCTCGCCGATCGCATCGCCGTGCTCGACCAGGGCGCCCTGATCGCCGACGGCACGCCCGAGGAGATCGCCGCCGACAAAACGGTGCAGGCGGCCTATCTCGGTCAAGTCGCCGAAGGGGGGGCGGTCGAAGCGGGAGCGGCCGAAGCGGGGGCGGCATGACCGAGGCGCTCACCGTCCAGGGCCTGCACACCTATTACGACAAGAGCCATATCCTGCACGGCGTCGATCTCGCGGTCGCCGAGGGCACGATCACGGCACTGCTCGGGCGCAACGGCGCCGGCAAGACGACGACGCTGCGGAGCGTCGTCGGCCTGACCCCGCCGCGCGCCGGGCGGGTCGCGGTGTTCGGGCAGGAGACGACGCGCTGGCCGCCGTTCCGCGTCGCCGCCCGCGGCGTCGGCTATGTCCCGGAGGGGCGACGCATCTTCCCCAATCTCACGGTGGAGGAAAATCTCAAGGTGCCGCGCGGGCGCCGCGGCGCCTGGGACATCGCGCGGATCTACGAACTCTTCCCGCGCCTCGGCGAGCGCCGCGGCAATCGCGGCCGGCAGCTTTCCGGCGGCGAGCAGGAGATGCTGGCGATCGCCCGCGCGCTGCTGCTCAACCCGCGTCTCCTTATCCTCGACGAGCCCTCGCAAGGCCTCGCGCCGCTGGTGGTGCGCGAGGTCTTCCGCATCGTCACGCGGATGCGCGCCGAGGGGATGTCGGTGCTGCTGGTCGAGCAGAATGTGCGCATGGGTCTCGCCATCGCCGATCACGCCTTCGTCCTCGACAATGGCGCGGTGGTCTATTCCGGCCCGGCGCGGGAGCTTGCGGCCGATCAGGCGCGGGTCGAGGCGCTGGCCGGCGCGACCGCCGAGGGCTGGTCCGGGGACGCGACCCGGGCGCCACGGCTTTCCGGCTGAGGCGGTTCAGGCGGCGATGGTCAGCGGCGCGGGGAGAGGAAAGAGCACCGTGTCGTCGTCATCGCCGGCACGGAAGGTGAGGATCGCGAAAAATCCCGGTGCGTCGAGCGCGGTCAGCTTATGGTGCCAGACCCCGCGGCGATAGGTCACCGCCTGATCGCCGCCGGCGGCGAAAGCCTGTGCCGCGGCGAGATCGGGGGCGCCGCTCGGAGCGGCGGGGGCGACGAGGATCAGCGCCCGCGTCGCGGCAAGCGGGATGAAGCTCTGCGAATTGGCCGGATGGCGCTCGAACAGCCTGGCCGCGAGCGGAAGCGGGCTCGGGGCCGCGGTGGTGAAATCGACATGCAGCCGCGCCGTCGCCCGCGCATTCTCGATCTCCGCGACGAGCCGGATCGGATCGGCCCCGGGGACGAGCGCGGTGACGGTGCCGAAGGGGGCGAACGCCTCCGGGCTGAGGGGGCGGAGGGTGAGCGTCATGTCGATCTCCTGGTTCCGGGTCTTTCCAGACCATGGCCCAGGTTTGGCCGACACGGAAGGCGGCGATCACCAAAACGGCCGGCGGGGGGTTCCCGCCGGCCATTCCGGATCGCCTCCGTGGGTATTTTTACGCAAATCCAGGCGGCTATGCGAGAAAAGCACCCGAGGGACATTTCCCTCGGGGGTATCGACGTGTTCAGTTTTCCGACACTCAGACCTTGTTGCGCCGGCGACGGGCGAGGCCGAGGCCGATCAGGCCGCTGCCGAGCAGCGCGAGCGAGGCCGGCTCGGGAACAACAT
>JAKCCP010000198.1 GCA_021841985.1 Pseudomonadota bacterium
CCCCGCCGAGGGGGGGGGGGGCGCGTCCACCACTGGCAGCGAAAATGACTGGATTATTGTTGCCGCAGCGCGTGAACATCAGCAATTGACGAGTCAGCGATTGACGAGCGGATCGCGTGCGGGCGTGGTGCCCCCGCCGATGGTATCCCACCCTCTGTGGGTCACCATCCCTGCGTCAGTCAACCTACTCCTATAACATCAAAGAGTTGCGGCACAAGGAGATGCAAGTCGCCGAACAGGCGGAGAAAAGCTATGCGCATTTCGTCGCCGCGTGGAGACCGCACCTACCCACCGAACGTCGGCGGGCGGCCGCCTCAAACCGGCAGGGACTTCACGGGCTGCCCGATGACACTTCCAGCCGTTGCGCCATGCTTCGCCGCGAGGTCGACCGCACAATGAAAAAATAGCGAACTTCGCCAGGAAAGTCTTGTCCATCACATCCGTGGTTCTCGCTGATTTCCACTGGCTCACCGGCAAGCGCGTGAAGGTGAACAGGCGACGCCAGGGCACTTCAGCCGCCATTTGGTGAGGAACAGCCTGCCGACGCATTACCTCGGCGTTGTTCTCGGCAGAGATCATGTCGTTGTAGTCGGCCGTGATCTCCTTGTGCAGCGTCTCGGGGGTATGCGCGAGCAGATTGCGATGCTTGTGTACGGTGCAGCACTGGGTCGGCACCTCCGGCCAGAGACTGGCCAGGACGCGTTCGAGGCCGCCCCCACCTGCGAAGAGCCGCCACCCTTGCCACGCAAACGCTTCGACGTCAAACACCTGAGGCACGAGCCGCATGTGTTAGCAGCGCATGCTCGGATCTCTGCGGGGAGACCAGAGTGACCCGGTCCCTACCGTGACGAGCCCAATGGGAGCTGGGGGCAGCGCCCTCGTTCGGTCCAAAATCTCCTTCACCCGATTGGTCCGCCGCGCTTTGTGCAGCGCACACCTAAACCTTGCGAAAACACGCCGGCGCGCGCATGATATTTTTATCCGGATGGCGTGGGTCACCGTCAAACAATAAAAAATAACGGCGATCCGCCCTGCTCCGGGCATCAGGGAGCGAAACAATGACACTCGCCAGCATTCTGAAAACCAAGGGTCATGATGTTACCACGGTGCGCGCCACCCACACCATCGCCGAGGTCGCGAACCGGCTCGCCGAGCGGCGGATCGGCGCGGTCGTGGTCGAGGACGCCGCCGGCCAGGTGCTCGGCATTGTGAGCGAGCGCGATATTGTCCAGGGGCTTGCCACGCACGGCGCTGCCGCCCTCCACATGACAGCCGGCCAGATGATGACCACCCAGATCGTCACCGCCAGCCCCTCGACCAGCGTCTCCGAGGCGATGCACCTGATGACCAATGGCCGCTTTCGCCATCTGCCGATCCTGGAAGCCGGCCATCTGGTCGGCATCGCCAGCATCGGCGATATCGTCAAGGCGCGGCTGATGCAGCAGGAATACGAGGTGGACAGCCTCAAGGCCTATGTTGCGGGCGGGGTTTAGCGCCCGACCCTAGCGAACTGGCGCCGTCCGCCGGGCGGCGGGATAGACGCCGAGGATATGCACCGCGCGGGAGAAAAACGCGAGTTCTTCGAGGGCGCGCGCCAGCGCGGGCTGTTCCGGATGGCCATCGACATCGCAGAGAAATTGCGTCGCGGTGAACTCGCCGTCGACCATATAGCTCTCAAGCTTGGTCATGTTGACGCCGTTGGTGGCGAAACCGCCGAGCGCCTTGTAGAGCGCGGCCGGCACGTTGCGCACGCGAAAGACGAACGTGGTTATCACCCCCTTGGTCTCGGGCGGCGGGCGGTGGGGTGTGGTGGCCATGATATAGAATCGTGTGGTGTTGTGCGCCGCATCCTCGACATTGCGGCGAAGAATGTCGAGACCATAGATCTCGGCCGCCAGCGCCGAGGCGATGGCGGCGTCTTCGGGATTGTTCCATTCGGCGACGAGCTGGGCGGCGCCCGCGGTATCGGCCTCGATCACCGCCTGGAGGCCGTGTTCGCGGATCAGGACACGCACCTGGCCGAGCGCCACGGCGTGCGAGTGCACCCGTTTCAGCGTCTCCATGCGCGCCCCGCGTGGGGCCAGCAGACAATGCTCGACGCGCTGAAAATGCTCGCCGACGATGGCCAGTCCGCTCTCGGGCAGCAGATGATGGATGTCCGGCACGCGGCCGGCGAGGCTGTTCTCGCAGGGCAGCATGGCGAGCCCGGCGGCGCCGGTGCGCAAAGCCTCCATCGCCGCCTCGAAGGTGTCGCAAGGCAGCGTCGGGCGGCCGGGAAAGGCCGTGCGGCAGGCGAGATCGGAATAGGCGCCGGGGCGGCCCTGAAAAGCGATCGGGCGGGTCACGCGGGGGCTTCCACGGGCGGGGCCAGAAGCGCGCGGGCGCGCTCGAGATCAGCCGGGGTATCGACGCCGAACGGGCCATGGGCGATGCGCGCGCAGCCGATGCGCAAGCCGGCCTCCAGGGCGCGCAGTTGCTCCAGATTCTCGCGCGCCTCGAGCGGGCTCACCGGCAGGGCCACGAAACGCGCGAGTGCGGCGCGACGATAGGCATAGATGCCGATATGGTGCCAGAGCGGCCCCTCCCCCCAGGGGATCGCGGCGCGCGAGAAATAGAGCGCCGGGGCGATCGCGCGGCCGGGGCCAAAGGCGCAGGCCGCCTTGACCACCGAACTCGCGGCTCCCTCCGCCGCGCTCACGATCGGCGCCACCAGCGTCGCGATATCGAAGGCCGGCTCGGCGAGCGGGGTTAGCACGGCGGCGAGAGCTTCGGGCGCGATGGTCGGGAAGTCGCCCTGGAGGTTGACGACGACATCGTAGAGCCCGTCCGGGTCGATTTCCTGCAACGCGGCGAAGATACGATCCGAGCCCGAGGGCAGCGCCGGGTCGGTGGCGACGGCCTCGAATCCACCGTTGCGCGCGGCGGCAATGATTTCGGCATCGCCAGCGGCGATCGCAACTGGGCCGAGCCGCGCCGCGCGCGCCCGCGCGGCGACATGCAGGACCATCGGCCGGCCGTGGATATCGGCGAGCGGCTTGCCTGGCAGACGGGTCGCCCCCAGCCGCGCCGGGATCAGGATGATCGGGCGCATGGCGGGACGCGAAAGCGGCGGGCGCGGGCGGCGGGCGAGACGTCTCTGGTGATCGGCATGGGTTGCGGGGGAATAGCGCTTTCCTTATGGTGCAGGCACTTTTAGGGGGCTGAGACCCGACGCGCAACGCGCTCTCGCGCTGGCGTGGGGGTTCAAGCTTGGCAAACGCAATGTGCTCGATCGGGGTTCTCGCCGTATGGACAGTATGGAAGTCAACAAAGCACTCGCGGCCATCCTGGTGGCGGGAATCGCCTATTCGCTTGCCGGCGTGATCGCCGACGGGCTGGTGCACCCCCAGGAGCTGAAAGAAAGCGCGATCAAGATCGAGGGAGTGCCGGCGGCGACCGAGAGCGCCCCGGCGCAGCCCACGGGCCCGGCGCCGATCGCCGCCCTGCTCGCCTCGGCGAGCCCGGAGAAGGGTGAGCAGGACGTACAGAAACTCTGCACCGTGTGCCATACCTTTGCTGAGGGCCAGCCGGCCAAGGTCGGGCCCAATCTCTACGGCATTATCGGCGCGCCACGCGCCCACATGGCCGGGTTCGACTATTCCGACGGCTTGAAAAAACTCGGTGGCACCTGGAACTACGAGGAACTCAACCATTGGCTCTATGACCCGCGCGAGGTGGTGCCGGGCACCCGCATGGCCTTCGCCGGCATCAAGAACGACGCCGAGCGCGCCGATGTCATCGCCTATTTGCGCACGCTCTCGAAAAACCCCAGATCGGAGCCCAAGGTCGAGCCAGCGGCAGCGACCAGCGCCGCTGCTCCCGCCGCCGGCGCCGCGGCGGCACCGGCAGGGCCGGATTTCGCGACCTTGGTGGCGGCCGCCGATCCGGCGAAAGGCAAGGCCGATGCCGAGAAGCTCTGCACCGTCTGCCATTCCTTCGGCAAGGGTGAGCCGGCCAAGATCGGCCCTAATCTCTACGGCATCGTCGGCGCGGCGCGCGCCCACATGGCCGGGTTCGACTATTCCGACGGTTTGAAAAAACTCGGCGGCACGTGGAACGACGACGAACTCAACGCCTGGCTTACCAACCCGCGTGACGTGGTTTCGGGCACCCGCATGGCGTTTGCCGGCATCAAGAGCGAGAAGGAGCGCGCCGAGGTCGTGGCCTATCTGCGCAGCATCTCGCCCGAGGCGCCACCTTTGGCCAAGGCCGGCGCCGCGGCGCCGGAGAAGCCGGCCGAGCCGGAGAAGAAATAGGCGCGGCCGCGGCACTTGGCGCCAGCCGAGCGGGTGCGGCTGATCGCCGTCGCGGAAGCCGCGGCCGCGGCGGCGGCCGCGGCTGTTCGCCCATGGTTCCGCGCCACGCTCGATGTTGCGCTCAAGGCCGATCAAAGCCCCGTGACCATCGCCGATCGGGCGGCCGAGCGGGCGATGCGCGACGTGATCGCGGCGGCGTGCCCCCGAGATGGCATCTTAGGCGAGGAATTCGGCCTCGAGCGCGCGGACGCGCCGCGCCGCTGGGTGCTTGACCCGATCGATGGCACCCGTGCCTTCCTCACTGGCCGACCGCTGTTCGGCACGCTGATCGGTGTGCTCGAGGCGGGAAAGCCAATGCTCGGTCTGATCGATCAGCCGATCACCGGCGAGCGCTGGCTTGGCGTGGCTGGCGAGCGGCTGCGCTTTCGTGGCCCCTGGGGCGGTCGTCCCGGCACCCGCCTTTGCCCCTCCCTCGAAGCCGCCGAACTCGCCGCCACCAGCCCGGCCATGTTTTCTCCCACGCAGGGCCCACGCTTCACGCGCCTTGCGGGGGCGGTGCGCCGCGTCTCCTGGGGGGGGGATTGCTATTCATACGGGTTGCTCGCGCTCGGCTTGATCGACATCATCGCTGAGGCCGATCTGAAGATATGGGATTGGGCGGCTCTTGCTCCGGTGGTCGAGAGCGCGGGTGGCGTGGTGAGCGACTGGCAGGGCCGCGCGCTCGCCGAAGGAGGTGATGGCACCATGCTGGCGCTGGGCGATCCCACGCTGCGTGAAGCAGCGCTCAAAGCCCTTGGCGGGTGATCGCGCCCTGGGCAACAAAGGTCTATACTGGCCACCCGGAAATGTATCCAAGGAACATGAGGGGAACTAGAGCCGTGCTTCGGAGGAATTTTCTCGCCACACTGCCGTTTGTGCCGGGTGCACTGGCGCGCTTACCGGGGCCACCGATCTGGCGCGCGGCCGATGCCACTCCTACCGCCCCGCTGCCCCCACCGGCTGTCACGCCACGGCCGAGCCATGTCGTGACATTGCTTGAAAAGCCGCTGCTGCCGCCTGATTTCCCCTATTTCCCCTATGTCAATCCAGAAGCGCCCAAGGGCGGCGGGGTGACGCTCTCGGCGATCGGCACGTTTGACAATTTCAACAGCTTCATCGTGCGTGGCACGGCGCCCGACGATATCGGCCGCATCTATGATACCTTGCTGCGTGCCGACATCAACGAGCCGAGCACGGCCTATGGCCATCTCGCCGAGTCGATCGAGATCGCGCCCGATCATGCCAGTGTCGCGTTCAACCTGCGCGCCGCCGCGCGGTTTCACGATGGCACGCCGGTCACCGCCATGGATGTCGTCTGGACCTTTGATACGCTCCGGAGTGTCGGGCGGCCTTTCTATCGCCTCTATTACGCCGATATCGAACGCGCCGAGGCGGTCTCGGCGCGTCGCGTGGTGTTCCATCTCAAGCCCTCGCCGGATCGCGAATCACCGCTTATCCTCGGAGAAATGCCAGTCCTGCCCATGCATTTCTGGAAAGACCGGGATTTTTCCAAGCCGCTCACCGACACCCCGCTCGGCTCCGGCCCCTATCGCGTCGAGGCGGCGGAGTTTGGCCGTAGCCTCACCTATCGCCGTGTGCATGACTACTGGGCGCTCGATCTGCCGACGGCGCGCGGACAGTTCAATTTCGGTCATATCCAGGTCGAGTATTTCCGCGACGCCACCGTCGCGTTCGAAGCCTTCAAGGCCGGGCAGGTCGATTTCCGGGAGGAGAATATCGCCAAGCAATGGGCCACCGCCTATGATTTTCCCGCCCTGCAGCATGGGCTGGTGAGCAAGGAGAATTTGTCCCAGCATCTGCCGACTGGCATGCAGGGATTTGCCATGAACACGCGGCGACCGATCTTCCAAGATCGCCGGGTGCGCCAGGCGATGGATCTTGCCTTCGATTTCGAGTGGTGCAACGCTAATCTTTTCTATGGCGCCTATACGCGTACCAAATCATATTTCTCCAATAGCGACATGGCTTCCTCGGGCCTTCCGGAAGGCGCCGAACTGGCGCTGCTGGAGCCGCATCGCGCACAACTGCCAGCCGAGTTGTTCACTGCGCCCTTTACCCTGCCGGTGAACAACGCCTCGGGCAATAATCGTGAAAATCTGATGAAGGCGCTGGCGCTTCTCAAACAGGCCGGTTGGGAAGTCAAGGAACGCAAGCTCATCAACCAGGATGGCATTCCATTCACCTTCGAGATCCTGCTCGACGAGCCGGCTTTCGAGCGGGTCTCGCTGCCCTATGTGCAGTGGCTCGCGCATCTCGGCATCGAGGCGCGGGTGCGCACCGTCGATCCGGCGCAATACCAGCAACTCATCAATGCCTTCAATTTCGACATGACGGTCGCGGTGTTTCCGCAATCGGACTATCCTGGCAACGAGCAGGCCGGCTACTGGAGCAGTGCGGCGGCCAAGCAGGAGGGCAGCGATAATTTAATGGGAGTTGCCGATCCCGTGGTTGATGCGCTGGTCGGCAACGTCATCACAGCGCCCGATTACGACAGCCTTTTGCCGGCGGTGCATGCGCTCGATCGGGTGCTGCTGTGGAACTGGTACATGGTGCCGCATTGGTATCTGCAATCGGTGCGCGTTGCCTATTGGCGCCGTTTCGGCCGGCCACCACAGAAAGTGCGCTCGGGGCTCGCCTTTGAGACTTGGTGGGTTGACGAGAAACTTGCCGAAGTCACCGATCAGGCGCGCCGCGCCGGCATGGAATAGCACTCGCATGGCTGCCTATCTGCTGCGTCGCTTGCTGCTGCTGGTGCCAACCCTATTCGGCATCATCGCGATCAATTTCGCGGTCGTGCAGTTTGCTCCTGGCGGTCCGGTCGAGCAGATGATCGCGCAACTCAAAGGTCATGGCGGGGAAGCCAGCGGGCGGATGACGGGGGCTGGCGTGCGCGAGGCGATGCCTGGCCAGAGCGGGCTCTACCGCGGCGCGAGCGGCCTCGATCCGCATATCGTCGCCGATATCCGCCGCATGTTCGGCTTCGATAAACCACCGCTACTGCGTTTCTGGCTGATGCTGAAAGGCTATCTGCGTTTCGATTTCGGGCGCAGCTTCTTCCGCGACAAGACGGTACTGCATCTTATTCTTGAGAAACTTCCCGTCAGCGTCTCACTCGGGCTGTGGTCCACCCTGATCGTCTATTTTGTCTCGATCCCGCTCGGCATCGCCAAGGCGGTGCATGACGGCGGGCGTTTTGATATCGCGAGCAGCGCCGTGGTGCTGATCGGTTACGCGGTACCGGGCTTCCTGTTCGCTATTCTGCTGGTCGTGCTGTTCGCCGGCGGCTCGTTCGTGCAGTGGTTTCCACTGCGTGGCCTGACGAGCGCGGGCGCCGAACACTGGAGTTGGCCGGCGCGCATTCTCGATTATCTTTGGCACATAGTGTTGCCAACCGTGGCGCTCACTGTCGGTGGCTTTGCGAGCCTCACGATGCTGACCAAGAATTGCTTTCTCGAAGAAATCCGCAAGCAATATGTGCTCACCGCCTGGGCTAAGGGGGCGAGCCGGCGGGGCGTGCTCTATGGGCATGTGTTTCGCAATGCCATGCTGCTGATCGTCGCGGGCTTCCCGCAGGCCTTCATTAGCATCCTTTTTACCTCGGCGTTGCTGGTGGAAATTATCTTCTCGCTGGATGGGCTTGGCCAGCTCGGTTTCGAAAGCGCTATCGCGCGGGACTATCCAGTGATGTTCGGCGCACTCTACATTTTTACCTTGCTCGGTCTTTTCATGCAGATCGTTGGCGATCTGCTTTATACCGTTGTCGATCCGCGCATCGATTTCGAGGCCAGACGGGCATGACCCTTTCGCCGCTGACGCGCCGGCGCATCGCGGTGTTTCGCGCGCACAAGCGCGGCTGGTATTCGCTGTGGATTTTCGTCCTGCTTTTCCTGGTCTGCCTGTTCGCAGAATTCATCGCCAACGACCGTCCGCTGATCATCCGCTTTGAGGGAAATTGGTATTTTCCGGTACTATTCGACTACAGCGAAGATACCTTTGGGCCGGAATTCATGCCGACCGAGGCCGATTATACCGATCCCGATATTGTGCGTGCCATCCGCGCCCGGGGCTGGATGCTGTGGCCGCTCGTTCCCTTTCATTACGATACCATCGTCAAGGATCTACCCCAGCCCGCCCCGGCGCCGCCCTCGTGGCGCAACCTGCTCGGCACTGACGATCAGGCGCGCGACGTCCTGGCGCGCGTGATCTATGGTTTTCGTCTCTCGGTGCTGTTCGGTTTTACCCTCACCGCGATTTCCTCGGCGATCGGCATCGCCGCTGGCGCGGTACAGGGATTTTACGGTGGCATCGTCGATCTCCTGTTTCAGCGTTTTATCGAAATGTGGTCGGGGATGCCACAACTCTACCTCCTGATCATTCTTGGCAGCATCATCACGCCGGGTTTTTTTGTCCTGCTGGTTTTTTTGCTGCTGTTCAGTTGGATGAACCTCACCGGGGTGGTGCGCGCCGAGTTCCTGCGCGGGCGCAATCTCGACTATGTCCGCGCCGGGCGCGCACTCGGGCTTTCTGATCTCACGGTGATGTTCCGCCATATTTTGCCCAACGCGCTGGTCGCCACCTTGACCTTTCTGCCCTTTACCCTCTCGGGGTCGGTCACTATCCTCGCCAGCCTCGATTTCCTCGGCTTCGGTCTGCCGCCCGGCTCGCCCTCGCTCGGCGAACTGGTCTCGGAGGGCAAGAACAATCTGCAGGCGCCCTGGCTCGGCATCACCGCCTTCGTGGTGCTGGGCGGCATGCTCACGCTGTTGATCTTCATCGGCGAGGCGGTGCGCGACTCGTTTGACCCACGCAAGATCATGCAATGAGCCTGCTCAGCGTCGAAGATCTTTCAATTTGCTTCGGCGACCGCCACGTCGTGGAAGACATCTCGTTCACCCTTGATCGCGGCGAGACCCTGGCTCTGGTCGGTGAATCAGGCTCGGGCAAGACGCTCACCGCGCTTTCCCTGCTGCAATTGCTGCCGCCTGGGGCGCGCAATGACGCCGGGCGCATCGTGCTTGACGGGCAATCGGTGATCGGCGCCGATGAGCGCCGCCTACGCCGCCTGCGTGGTGGCGTTGCCGGCATGGTGTTCCAGGAGCCGATGACCAGCCTCAACCCGCTGCACCGGATCGGCCGCCAGGTCGCCGAGGCGATCCGGCTGCATCAGCGGGTGCCACGCGCCGAGCGCAAACGACGGGTGGTCACGCTCCTGGAGCAAGCTGGATTTGCTGATGCTACGCACCGGCTGGAAGCTTTCCCGCATCAGCTTTCGGGCGGCCAGCGGCAGCGCGCGATGATTGCCATGGCACTCGCCAACGACCCAGCCCTCTTGATCGCCGATGAGCCGACGACCGCCCTCGATGTTACCATACAGGCGCAGATTCTTGCGCTGCTGGCTGAGTTCAAGGCGGCACGCGGTCTGGCCCTGCTGCTGATCACCCATGACCTGGCGATCGTGCGGCGCTATGCCGACCGGGTCTGCGTGATGAAGGAGGGCAGGATCGTCGAGGCCGGTCCAGCGGCCGCGGTGTTTGCCGCCCCTGCCCATCCCTATACCCGATTGCTGCTCGCCGCCGAACCCGCCGGTCCGCCGGCGCCGCTGCCGGCGGAAGCGCCGGTGCGGCTCGATGCCAGAGATGTCACCGTGCATTTCCCGATCCAGCGCGGCGTGCTGCGCCGCACCGTCGGCTATGTCCGCGCCGTTGATGGCGTCTCCATCGCAGTGCGTCGCGGCGAGACGGTGGGGGTGGTGGGCGAGTCGGGCTCGGGCAAGACCACGCTCGGCTTTGCGCTGCTCGGCCTGGTGCGCCCGCGCGGACGGCTGGTGTTCGAGGGCACCGATCTCCTTGCCCTCGACCGCCGCAGCCTGCGCAAGATGCGATCACGCATGCAGATCGTTTTCCAGGATCCCTATGGCAGTCTGTCGCCGCGTATGTCGGTTGGCGACATCGTGGCCGAAGGGCTCACGGTGCATGCGCGCGAGTTGTCGCGCGCTGAGCGCGAGGCTCGGGTCGCGCAGGCGCTCGAGGAGGTTGGGCTATCAGCTGATATCACGCATCGCTATCCGCATGAATTTTCCGGCGGTCAGCGCCAGCGCATCGCCATCGCCCGGGTGCTGGTGCTGAAGCCGCCGCTCGTCGTGCTCGATGAGCCAACCAGTGCGCTCGACCGCTCGGTGCAGGCGCAGATCGTCGAGTTGCTGCGCGACTTGCAGTGCCGCTATCCGGTGAGCTTTGTCTTCATCAGCCACGATCTCGCGGTGGTGCGGGCCCTCGCTCATCGCATCGTGGTGATGCGCCATGGCAAGGTGGTGGAGCAGGGCGATGCCGAGACCCTGTTTACGCGCCCGCAACACCCCTATACCCAGGCGCTGATGGAGGCCGCCTTTGCGCTGGCCCCGGTGCAATACGCCGATGGCGATGCGTAGTTTTCTCCCTCAGCGCCGACCGACCCCCATCAGGGCGGCGCCGAATAGCGCCCCGGCGAGGGTCGCGACGCCGATCAGCAGCCGTAGCCGCCGCGCTGCCGCCGCTGCCTCCTCGCTCAGCCCCTGGCGCACGCGCGCGCGGAGCTGCGCGACGCGGCCGGGCAGATCGGCGGGCGGGACCTCGGGTGCGACCGCTTTGCTTGGCGCGAACTCGGCCGCCAGCGCGTCGATCCCGGCGACATCGCCGCGCGCCAGGGCCTGATCGAGCACCGCTTCGAGGTGCAGCGCGCGAGCGAGCGGCAGGGGTGCTGCGTAGGTGGCGAGGATCCCGGTCAGCCCGACCACCACGAACGCCATGGCGAGGAAGCCGATGAGGCTGGGATTGGCGCGCGGCCGGTTCTCCGGCGTCATGCCGCCGGGCCTCATGCGTAGTGCCGCAGCAGCGCCACCAGCCGCCCCTGGAGGCTCACCCGATCGGCGGGAAAAATGCGGGTCTCGTGGCGGGCATTGGCGGGTTCCAAGGCGATTGAATTGCCGCGCCGGCGCAGGCGCTTCAGCGTCACCTCGTTCTCGTCGATCAGCGCCACGACGATCTGGCCGTTTTCCGCCGTCTCGCCGCGGCGGATGATGACCGTGTCGCCGTCCAGAATACCGGCCTCGACCATCGAATCGCCGGCAACCTCCAGTGCATAGTGCTCGCCATTGCCGAGCAGGGCGACCGGCACCTCGATCGTCGTGCCCTGATCACGCAGCGCCTCGATCGGCAAGCCGGCGGCGATCCGGCCATAGAGCGGCAACGGCACGGCACTCGCCTGCGCGGGCGCACGGACTCCGGCGAGGCGGGAGGAAAAATCGCCGCGGATGACGTTGGGCGTGAAGCCGCCGAGGCCGGGATCGGCGGCTTCAGCGAAGCCTTTCGCGCCATTACTCAGGGGGGCGCCACTCCCCTGGGGCCCGCCATTATTCCGAGGATTGAGTCCCTCGGGGAGGCGGAGCACTTCGAGGGCGCGCGCGCGATGGTGGTGGCGACGCAGAAATCCCCGCTCTTCCAGCGCCGTGATCAGCCGGTGGATCCCGGATTTCGATTTGAGACCCAGCGCCAGCTTCATTTCCTCGAAACTCGGCGAGAACCCGGTGGTGCGGAGATGCCGATCGATGACGGTCAGGAGTTGGTATTGCTTACGCGTCAGCATGCCGAACGGCTCCTCGGTGGGGCGGAAAGGGCAGGGGGCATCCCGACGACGCCAAACTTGCCCACCCGCTTACGCGCGGCCGGCGCGCCGAGCGCGTCGATTCGCTTTTTTGTTCTATATTGGTTCACGCTGCCCGGTCAAGCCGCCTCGCGCCGCCAATTTCCTGCATTAGCGCCTGAGCCACCGACGCCCGATGTATTTGCCGGGCAAAATCCCACATATCAAGGCAATAAGTAAGGATCGGAAAATTGGCCGCTGCTATCATGATCACCACGGAGATGGTCGATGCCGCCTTCGGGGCAACCGCCGCGCGCATGCGCCCGGATGACAGCGACCCGTTCCGGGTCGGCGATTTTGTCGTCTATCCGACCCATGGCGTGGGCAAAGTCGAGCGCGTGGGGCCGGAGGAATTCGCCGGGCACAAGCTCAACATCGTGCGTATTTCATTTGCCGAGAATCGCATGACGCTGCGCATCCCGCTGGCTCGGGCGCGCGCCGCCGGGCTGCGCAAGATTGCCACCAACGAAGCGCTCGCCGCTGCGATGCTCACCTTGGAAGGCCGCCCGCGGGTGAGCCGGCTGCTCTGGGCCAAGCGTGCGCAAGGCTATCTCGCGAAGATCAACTCCGGTGATCTCGGAGCACTCGCCGAGGTCGTGCGCGATCTGCAAAGCGCCGCCGATGGTACCGGTAGCAGTTTCAGTCAGCGCAACCTGTTCGAACTGGCGATCGAGCGTTTTGCCAGCGAGAGCGCCGCGATCGAGGGCGCCAGTCGCGCCGCGACGATCGAGAGGCTCACGCGCCTCTTGCAGCAACGCCCCCGGCCTGCCGTCGGTCCAGATCCGGTGAGAGTTTGAAAAAGAAGGCCCTCGCGCCCTGAAATCAACCGCGAAGAGTCAATGTTTTCAGAGGGTATTTTTTCAAGCTCGATTGATCTGCGGGCTCCGAGGGCATCAATATCCGGCGCTTGCGCGATGGGGCTGGCGCAATCACCCCGACAGCCCTATATAGCGGCCACGGCGCTTTTCCAGCGTGGGTTTCGTGTGCCTTGTTATGCGGCTTCGTCGCAACCGGTGCCCCCAAATTTGAAAAGTATTCCGGTCCACACCGCGTGGATCGCCGGGTTGCATGGAGAGACATGATGTCACAAGGCACGGTCAAATGGTTCAACGCACAAAAGGGTTTCGGTTTCATTCAGCCGGATGACGGGGCAAAGGACGTTTTTGTCCATATTTCCGCTGTCGAGCGGTCCGGGCTCGGACATCTCAACGAAGGCCAGAAGGTCAGTTTCGATATCGAGAGCGGCCAGCAGGGCAAAACCTCGGCGACCAATCTCAAGGCGATCTGAACCCGCGACTCCGATGCCGCCGCAGCGCGGCATCGGCCGCGCCAGAAACCGGTGCCGCCGAGCCACTGAACGGGCGCGGCTGAGGGCCGAGCCGCGAGGGAGGACGCCGTGACCCGCCACAAATTCGCGATCGGTCAGGTGGTGGAATTCTTACCCGGCCCGCGTGACGCGAATATCCCGCGCGGTCGATACAAGATCCAGCGCCTGATGCCGGCCGAGAGCCGAGAGCCGCAATATCGCGTCAAGCATGCGGCGGATAGCCATGAGCGGGTGCTGCCCGAGAGCCAACTCGCGGCCGAGTCCGGGATATGGCGCTAGAGCCAGGACAGGGCGCGCGGGCACACCTATTTCAGATTTCAGACGTGCCTGTATTCACCTCGAGGCGGCGCTTAGCAGCATAATGAGCTAAGGAGAAAGAGATGGCATTCAAACCAAACTACAACCAAAAACGGGCCGAGCGGAATCGCCTGCTGCAGGCGAAGAAGGAGGCCAAGCAGCGGGAACGCGAGGAAGCGGTCGCCCGCCGCAAGGCCGATCCCCACCCGGCCGGACAGGAACACCAAGCGGGACAGGACGCGGCGCCGGGTGCCGAGGACGAGCGCGGCGCCTGAACCCCTCTCCGCGCAAAAGAGGCATCAGCCAATGAAACGCCGTAGCGTCAGCAGCTTCATGATATTCGATGTCACCTACGCCGATGGTAGCCAGAGTTCCCATCGCAAAATTCCCGCCGCAGCGCTCGCGGAAGCCAAGGACGAGGCGGCGATCAAGGCGGTAATTGAAGCGCAGGATCGGGAAATCGCGCTGGCCTCTGGTCGCTCACGCGGCGAGATCAAATCGGTCACGCGCTCGCGCCAGGGATGAAATTTAACCCCTCAATGCTCTTTACGCGGCGAGGGTGAGCATGCTCTGATATGTTGGAGGCGTGGATCGGGCGGCGTGCTGTTTCAAGCTCGCCGAGCTGGTCCATCTCTCTCATGCGCCGATCAATGCGGTGCGCGGACAACCAATCAGGGGAGACGTTTTGGAATGGATCGCAACAGAAGCCGCCTGTTCGGCGGATGTGCTTTGGGCCTGGTGCTGGCGCTAGGCCTCATGGGAAAACCCGCGGGGGCCCAGGATGTCACCGATCAGCGACTCTTGAACGCCGATCAGGAAGAAGGCAACTGGATCCTTCATCATAAAGACTATTCCGCCCAGCGCTTCTCCACGCTCAATCAGATCAACGCCGGCAACGTCAAGGATCTGCGGGTTGCCTGGACGCTGCAATTGGGTGGCGTCGAGGGCGGCGGCATCTGGTCGCATGGTGGGCTCGAAGGCACGCCGCTCGCCGAGAACGGCTTTCTCTATGTCACCGATGGCTGGGGCTCGCTCTACAAGATCGACACCCATGGCGGCCAGGGCATGCTGATGTGGAAGATGGATCCCAAGACCGACCATGACTGGGCTGGCGCCATCGCCTGCTGCGGCGTCGATAACCGCGGCGCGGCCTTCTGGCACAATCTTGTCGTCACCCACACCCTCGACGGGCGGCTGATCGCCACCGACAAGGAAACCGGCAAGATCCTCTGGCAGCGCCAGGTCGCCAACCCCGACAAGGGCGAGGTCGTCACCGGCGCGCCGCTGGTCGTCCATGACATGGCGATCACCGGGGTCGCCGGCGCCGAATACGGGATCCGCGGCTGGATCGCCGCGACCGATCTCAATACCCACCAGGAACTCTGGCGCACCTATACCATCCCGGCCAAGGGCGAGCCGGGCAGCGAAACCTGGAAGGATGATCACGACGCCCTGGCCACCGGAGGCGGCTCGACCTGGGTCACCGGCAGCTACGATCCCGCCACCGATACCATCGTCTGGGGGGTCGGCAATCCGGGGCCGGATTGGGACAACGCCTATCGTCCCGGCGATAACCTCTATACCGACAGCACGCTCGGGCTTGACGCTAAAACCGGCCAGATCAAATGGCATTTCCAGCACACGCCGAACGATCCGTTCGACTATGACAGCGTCGCCGAAAATGTTCTGGTCGATGTCAACGGCCAGAAACTCGCCCTCGAAGCGGATCGCAATGGCGTCGGCTATGCCGTCGATCGCACCAACGGCAAGTTCGTCTGGGCGCTGCCCTTCGTGAAGCAGTTCACCTGGACCAAGGGGATCGATCCCACCACCGGCCGGCCGGTCGATTACGACCCGAGCAAGGGGGTTCAGACCTATGTCGCCTCGGTGACGCCGAGCCGCACGAACAAAGTGACGACGATTTGCCCGGGCAATATGGGCGGCAAGAACTGGCCACCGACCGCCTACAACCCGACCCTTCATCTTTGGTACATCCCGGTCATCGAGAGCTGTAACCGCATCACCGTCGAGGAGACGATACCTGGTAAATCCTTCAAGTCGCGTGAATTCTTCACCGGCGGCGGGCCAAGCGATCCGATCCGCATCACCGGCAGCGTCACCGCGATCGACGTCACCACCGGAAAGATGGCGGGCAAGGCGGAAACCCCCTATCCGATGCTGGGCGGCCTGCTCGCCACGCCCGATCTCGTCTTTGCCGGTCAGCCCGACGGCAAGGTGATGGCGCTCGATGCCAAATCGCTTGCCACGCTCTGGGAATTTAACACCGGCGGCGGTGTCAGCGCGCCCCCGATGACGTTCACCGTGGATGGCAAGCAATATATTGCTCTCTTGGTCGGCCAGGGCGGTGCGTGGGACAAGTGGTTCATCGATTCGACCCCTGATCTCAAGCGTATCGCGCCGGGTTCGACGCTCTACGTCTTCCGGCTGTAACCCCGCCCGCGTCGCTGCCCCGGATTTCGGGGCAGCGACCCCCGCTGGTGCGAGAACAGCGCTGCCATGGAATGACCAGCACCATGCACTTTGCCAAGCCTCTTGCCGGACGTACCTCGTTAGCGCTCGGGTTTTTCCTGGCTCTTTCCATTAGCGAGGGCCTGGTTGTCCGGGCGCAGACCGCTCCCAGTGATGTCGCTGCGGGACAGAAATTGTTCCGTGCCAATTGCGCCGGCTGCCATAAATGGCATGGCGGCGGCGGCGGCGGCTATGGCGGCGATGCGCTTTCCTTGCGCAAGACCAAGCTCGACCGCGCGGCGATTATTGAGACCATCGGCTGTGGTCGCCCCGGCACCGGCATGCCCTATCATCTGCGCGACGCCTATGAGAATGGCGCCTGCTACGGGCTCAAGGAAAATGACGTCGCGAACGGCATGGCACTAGCCGCCAACAATTTTCTCCGCCCGACCGAGATTGCCGCCATCGCCGATTACGTAATCGCCAATGTCAAGGGACGTGGCGAGCCGAATTACGCTGAGTGCGTCGCGTTTTTCGGCACAGGTTCGCGAGTCTGCAACATCTACGGCGACCAGCGCACGGCGGGAGCCGTGACGAAATGATCGGGCGCCATTTGCTGCTGGCCGGGCTGGCGCTGCTCCTGCAGGCCACGCCGCTCGCCGCAGCGGAAACCAACGATCTGCGCGAGTTCCATATCGGCATGACGCTCCCCGAGTTGCCGGCTTCGGGCTATACCGGCTTTGCCTGCGTCGCTCCACCGCGGCAATCGCTCACCGGCTGGCAGGACTATCGCACCTGCCCCAAGGACGCCGCCGGTTGGCACGAAATCGGCTTTCGCTATGATCCGGCGGCCAATCCGATGGCGCGTTTGAACGACAAATTCGGCGGCACCCGTGTCGCCGGCCATCCTGTGCGGCTCGCTTTGCTGCTCACCGACGAGGGCGTCGTTGCCGGTCTCAGGATCGCAACCGACCCCACGGCGCCGCTTTATCTCCACAAAAAAGCCTTTCTGCTCGCCGATCAGGTGATGGCGCGCTACGGCGCTTCGGGCTGGACCTGCGTCAAGGGCGTCCCCAGTGCTCACGAACAGCCGGTGGGCGGGGTTTTCGTCAAGGAGCATTGCGAGAAAACGACACCATCGCGTCATCTCCTGCTCGGTCGTGAGCTCTATCGTGATCCGGCGCAGGATTTACGGGAATTCGTCGGCGGCACGGAGCTGCTGATCGAGCGCCCCGACGCGGCCGCGCCCACGCATTAATCTTCCGGTCATGCCTCTCGGGCATGATCCTTCGATGCTCGATGATCTGAGCGAGATCGCGGCCTCACAGCCGGCGGAACGCGCGCTGCTGGAAACCGTGCGCCGGGTGCTGCGCCGGCCTTCCGGCTGGGTGGCGCTGGTGCTGCACCTGTCGCGTCTTGCCGACCGCCGGCCCTATCACGGCCGTATCGCCCGCGCCTTGCTCGTCGAGGCGGTGCCACGCGGCGGCGGCGAGATCCACGCGCTGAGCAACGGCGATCTGCTGCTGTTCTGTGACGCCCATGAGCCCTCGCCGGTGCGCCTGCTGGAGCGGCTGTTTCCGTCCGCCCTCATCTCCTTGTGGCGCCTGGAGACCGACGCGCTCGATCTCATCGCCTATGCCGCCGGGCGCCTGACCGAAATGCCGGTCGCGCCGCCGCCCCCTACGCCGCATGCCGCGGCTGAGCCGGCAGCGCGAGTGCCGGAACTCTTCGCCGAACGCGATGCGATCGGGCCGCAAATGGTCGCCGGCCTGTTTCACCGCCAGAGCGGGCTTCGTCTCATCCAGGGCGGCATGCAGCTCGCCTTTCGTGATCTTACCCCCGATCTGGCACGGCTCACCGCCCGCGCTCCCGAGGCCGAGGGAGCGCTCAGCGATACCGCTCTCCGCCGCCACTACCTGGCCGCCCTCGACCCGCCACTGCTCGCCGCGCTGAGTGCTGCCCTCGGAAGCTTTTCGCCGCTCGATATCGCCGCCCCGCGCCTGGAAGCAACGCTCCATCTGCCGCTCTCGCTCCCAGGCGTGCTGAGCGAAGGATTTGCCCATCTCGCCGCACAAAGCCGCCGCGCCGGGGTGCGGCTTGGCATCAAGCTCGATCTTGCCGAGGCCCTGACCGACGCCGTGGCGCTGGAAGCGGCGCGCGGCGTCATCGCCGAAGCGGGGGCGCGCTTCGTGCTCGCGGGCGTGGCCGCGGCGACGCTCGCTTGCTTCACCCCGGCGGCGCTGGCGCCCGATCTGCTGCTGCTCGATTACAGCCCCGATCTCGCGGAAATTACCCCTGACGCGGCACGTTTCTTTGGCCCGCGCGGCCCCGCTCGTGTCGCCCTGCGCCAAGCCGACAGCGAGGCGGCACTGGCCTGGGGGGTAGCGCGCGGGATCACCTTGTTCCAGGGCCGCCATGTTGAGGCCATGCTGGGGGCGGCGCGCATGCTGGGCTGCCCGGACGCGCGGGCCTGCACGCTCGGCCAGTGCATCGCCCGCGCCGGCGCGCTCGAGCCGGCGGGGCGTTTCGGCTGTACCCGCCCGGCCTTGCTCGACGGGATCGGCCGGCCGCGGGCGGCGGCATGAACGCGATCGGGTTTTCTGCCTGGACCAGCACTGCCGAGGCGCCGGCGGCGCTGGCAAGCGTAGTGCAATCCTGCGTCACGGCCGGGATCAAGCGTCAGGCGTTGATCCTCAGGCTTGGCCGGCTGCCGTCCGCCTGTATCCGGCCGCACCATCTGCGGTTGTTTCGCGCCGCCCTCGACCCTCTGCTCGATGCCGACCGGGCGAGCGCTTTCCGCCTGCCCGACGAGACCGTGGTGGTGGTTTGGCGCGGGGCGGCGGAAAAACTTCTCGCCCGCGCGCTCGCCGCCGTGCGCCACCTCCTCGCCGATATGCCGGCGCAACTGCCGCCCTGGGAGCAACTTGCGGAAGTGACCACCCTGCCCGCGAGCGCCGAGCCGATGCTGCGCCTGATCGCCGAGAGCGAGCCGGCGGCCGGCGGCGTGGTGGGAACAGGCACCAGCGGGCCCCGCCTTGCGCCACTTGACGCTAAATTGCTCGAAAGCCTTGAGCGCAGCCTAGCGCAGACCGATCTCTCCTCTTTCGTCCGACGCCGGCCGGTCTGCCGCCTCGATGAACAGGGCGTGATGCATCTGCAATGGGAGGAGCGGGGCCTCGCGCTCGACGATCTCGCCGCCATGCTTGTGCCCGGCAGAAGCCTCACCGCTGATCCCTGGCTGTTTCTGCGCCTCGCCCGCACCCTCGACCGCCGCCTGCTCACGCTGCTGAGCGAGCCCGCCGAACTCCGCCATGCGTCGCCCTTCGCGCTGGATCTGACCCTTGAGGGCCTGCTCGGGGCCGAATTCCTCCGCTTCGACGCCACCTTGCCGGCGAGCCTGCGCGGCGGTGTCGTGATCAATCTCCGCGCCGCCGACCTCCTGGCCGACGGGGCGGCCTTTTCCTTCGCCCGCGATTTCGCCCATGCGCGCCACTACCGCATCGCGCTGCACGGCGCGACGCCCCACCTGTTGGCGGCGTTTTCGGTGCGGCCAGGCGCGATCGATCTCGCCCAGATCCGCTTCACGCCAGGTCGCGCGACGTTCGAACTCCCCCCAGCCGTCGATCCGGCCTCAGTCGTGCTCGCCGACACCGACACGCCGGCCGCCCTGGAGCGCGGGCGCGCCGCCGGGATCCGCCTGTTCAAGGGGGCGCTGGCCCGCCCGAACGACCCCGCCGCCACATTTACATTCTGATTTTTGACGTTCGATTTCCGCTACGCCAAGCCCATGGCGGCGGCGCGGCATGGTTTTTCCGCTCCCAGTGCGTATATCCCACAATGGAAAACCATCGCGAGTAGGAAATCGGTATTCCAGCATGAAGCGTTTTCTAACCGTTTTGGGGCTGCTCGCCGTTATCGGCGTGATGACGGGGCTCGTCTCCTATTCGGTGACGATCTACCGGTTGTTCTGTGCCGTGACTGGCGCCGGCGGCACCACCCAGCGGGTCGATGCCGACACCGCGAAGCCCATCGCGCGCACGGTCACGGTATTTTTCAACACCGATGTCGCTCCCGGCCTGCCTTGGCGTTTCGTGCCCGCGCAAGCCTCGGTGAAGGTCCATCTGGGTGAGCAGGCTTTGGTCTATTTCGAGGCGGAAAACCTCTCTGATCAGGATATTATCGGCCATGCCACGTTCAACGTGACCCCCGACAAGGCCGGCATCTATTTCAAGAAAATCCAGTGCTTCTGCTTCACCGAGGAAAAGCTTGAAGCGCACAAGAAAGTCGAGATGCCGGTGACTTTTTTCGTCGATCCGCGCATGGCCTCGGATCGCGGCACTGCGGATGTCGATCAGATCACGCTTTCCTACACGTTTTTCCGCTCCGCCCGGCCGGCCGGGGCGGAGGATCTGGCGCGTTTCGGCGATGTGCCGGATGCCAAGGCCGGGGCGGCGCTGTTTGCCAGCCAATGCAGCGGGTGCCACGCGCCAGAGGAAGCCAAGGCTGGCCCACCGCTCGCCGGGGTGGTGGGGCGCGCGGCGGGGAGTGTCTCGGGCTATCCCTACTCGGTGGCGCTGGCGCAATCGGGGCTGATCTGGACCGAGACGACGCTCGATCACTGGCTCGCCGGCCCGCAAACCCTGGTGCCGGGCGCATTGATGCCAATGAGCGTGAGCGATGCCGCGGCGCGGCGCAATATCATCGCCTACCTCAAAACCCTCTCCACCCAAGCCCAGCATGCCGACAGCACACCACCCGCCAAGCCGTAGATCCGATAGGCGGCTAGGCTTTGAATGTCGTGGCAATCGTCATCCGCAGCTCACGCTTGAGAACTTTTCCCGCCGCGTTGCGTGGCAGAGCTTCTACCTCGATCACGTATTTCGGAATCTTGAAGTGAGCGAGCTTGCCTTCGCAGAAAGCGCGCACCTCATCGGGTGTCAAATGCTCGCCGTCTCTGGGTGCGACCACCAGCAGTGGCACCTCGCCCCACTTGGCGTCGGGGACGCCGATGACGGCGAGTTCGCGGACCCTGGGGTGGCGGTAGAGCACCTGTTCGATTTCGACCGGATAAATATTTTCGCCGCCGGAGATAAGCATATCCTTCTTGCGATCAACGATATAGAAAAACCCCTCCTCATCTTGGCGCGCCAGATCGCCGGTGTGGAACCAGCCACCACGAAACGCTTCCTCTGTCGCCTCCGGCCGATTCCAGTAGCCGCTAAAGAGGTTGGGTCCACGCAAAACAAGTTCGCCCACTCGGCCAGGCGCGACATCATGGTCGTTCTCGTCCACGACCCGCATCCGCATGTGCATCACCGGCAGGCCGACCGAGCCATTTTTACGTGCGGCATCACGACTGTCTAGAATGCTTGCGCAAGGCGCGGTCTCGGTCATGCCAAAACCTTCTTGAAAATTAAGCCCGCGTCCCTGGAAAAATTCAATGACCGGAATCGGACAGGGGGCACCACCTGAGATCAGCGTGCGTAACGAGGAGAGGTTGTAATGGTCGATGTCGGGGTGTTGGCGGATGGCCAGCCACATCGATGGCACCAGAAAGAGAGCACTTACACGTTCACGTTCCACCAGCCCCAAAATTTCGGTGGTGTCGAAGCGAGAATGCAGTACGATTTTGGCGCCAAGATAGAGTGCTGGCAGTGTATGAATACCGAGGGCTCCGATATGAAACAATGGGGCCACTGTGAGCACCACGTCATCGGTCCGGAGGGCACTGTCGCTGAGCTGCAGGTTGACGGCATTCCATGTCGCGTTGCCATGCGTAAGCAATGCCCCTTTGGGTGCGCCGGTCGTCCCTGATGTGTACATCATGGCATGCACATCGTGTTGGCCGACCTGCATCCGAACCGGATGATCCACGCTGCTTTCGAGCACGCTCTCATAGAGATCATCGCCAGACATGGCCGCGCCACCGTCCGGGACACAAATCCCATGCAGAATTTCGGTCTCTTTACGGATCGGTGCGAACAGCGGCGCGAACAGGGCATGATAGACGATCACATGTACCCCAGCATCATCGAGGATGAATCGCACCTCCGCCGGACTGAGGCGAAAATTGATCGGGACAAAGATAGCGCCCAGCCGGGCACAAGCGAAGAGAGTTTCTAGGAATGCCGTGCAGTTTGGTAAAATAGCCGCGACCCGGTCGCATTTGCGCACGCCGCGTGCGATGAGCGCGTGAGCGAGGCGATTCACGCGGCTGTTGAGGCGGCCGTAGTCGAGCCGCTCCCCGCGGTCCACCAGCGCCTCGCGCCGCGGCCGCCAGCGCGCATGAATCTCGAGCCAGTCGCCGATGCCGCCGATCTCATGCACGCCGCTCATACTCAGCTCTCCGTGCTGCTGACAAAAACGTCACGCAATTCGTTGCGCAGGACGTGTTTCTGGATTTTTCCTGTCGCAGTGCGGGGAAATTGCTCGACCAGCCGGATCGCCTTCGGCACCTTGAAGCTCGCCAGGCGCTCACGGCAGTGGGTCAGAAGATCCTGCTCCGAAACC
Source organism: Pseudomonadota bacterium (assembly GCA_021841985.1). The sequence goes on from JAKCCP010000198.1 coordinate 22,636, forward strand.
TGCCGGCCTGGCTGCAAAATAACCACCGCCGCGACCGCTTCGCCCCAATATTCGTGCGGCAGGCCGACCACCGCCGCCTCCGCCACGCCGGGATGCTCCATGAGGCAGCGTTCGACCTCGATGGAGGCGACATTCTCACCGCCGCTCTTGATCATATCCTTCTTGCGGTCAGTGAACCATATGACACCTTCTCCGTCGATCCAGGCGACGTCACCGCTGTGGAACCAGCCATGGCGAAAGCTCACGGCGGTTGCTTCGGGCTGGTTGAGGTAGCCGTTCATTACCTGCGGCCCGCGATAGACCAATTCGCCGATTTCGCCGCGCGGCAGTAACCGGCCCTCTTCGTCCATGATCGCCGTCTGCACCATGACCGTGGCCGGGCCCCAAGAGGCTGCTTTGGACAATTGGTGCGAAGGAAGCTGGAAGGTGGTGGGCGGGGTGAACTCGGTCTGGCCAGAGCCGAGCATGACATCGGCGTTCGGGAAAAGTGCGTGGATGGCTTGCAGCCGTTCTTGTGGCATCGGCGCCATGGCGTAACGCGCGAGGCGAACCGAAGACAGATCATGGTTCTGTATATCGGGGCTTTGCAGCAGCGCCGCATACATCATGGGAAGAAGTAGAATATGAGAAACTCGGTGGCGCGCGATCAGTTGCGGAACCAAGCCGACATCGAAGCCTGGCATCAGCACCACCGTGCCGCCGACGGAGAGAAGCGGAATCACGTCGGCGTTGAGCTGCGCGCAATGGAACAGCGGCAACAGGGCCAGCGACGTGCTGTGACGATTCATCGCCCCGGTGAGAGCTGCAGAGAGGGCCGTGATGGTCACGGCAAGATGGCTGGTGAGCACGCCCTTGGGCTGGGCGGTAGTGCCGCTGGTGTAGAGGAGCTGGACCGGATCGCGGTCGTGGATGATCGTCTCGAATTCCTGTGGCGTGCCGGCTTGGAGCAAGTCTTCAAAGCTGCCAGCGGATTTGGCGATGTCCGGCACATCGGCCCCGATCCAGTAGATGCGCTGCAAGGCTGGCAGCGCTCCTGGGAGCGGGGCGACCGCTGCGGCTAGGTCGCTCGCGGCGATTAGCACGCGGGCCCCCGCATCATGCAGGCAATAGACGATTTCCGGCCCTTTCAGCCCGAGATTGACCGGAGCACAAACCAATCCGGTCTTGGCGCAGGCGAAATAGGTGATCATCATCTCGGTGCAATTGCGCGCCATGACCGCAACCACGTCGCCGGCGCCGAGCCCCATGCCGCGCAGAGCAGCGCCGAGCTGGTTCGCTTGTTCATTCAGCGCGCGGAAGCTCAGGCTTCGTGCTCCATCAATGAGTGCCGGGCGGTCGCCGTGTTGCGCAGCGGCGCGGGTGGCGATGTCGCCCACAGAGACGCGCTCGATCAGGTTGCGCTCGAGCGCCGAAACATCGCCCCTATCATCGCGGCGCCCTGGGGTGGGCTTTGTCGTTTGCTCGGACATGATGACCTTATCTCCTCCCTCGGCGCGCTCGCGCCCGCTGGTTTCTCCGGCCAGTCTCCTGTCACAAAAACTTAGATCGTGCCGTCACTTCTCCCTTGTGCCGCGAGCGCGCGGTGATAGCCATCTCGGGCCGAGAGCCGCTGCCAATAGGCCGCCACGGATTGAGAAAAATGCCTGTTCAGGCCAAGAATTTCCGCCAACATCAGGGCGTAGCCCACAGAAATATCCGCAGCCGTGAAACGTCCCGCGCAGAGATAGGGGGCCGCGGAGACCACGAGATCCACGCCGCGCAGCCGCCCGGCAAACCAGCGCTCGTAATCCATCGCCACAGCGCCGAGGCCGCGTTCGGCCTCGAAACGAGTGTAACGGAGAATGATGGCTTGCGGGAAGGTCAGCGTCGCCTCGCCGAAAGAAAGGAAATTAAGATAAGCGCCATGGTCCGGCGCGTCACAATCAACGGCAAGCGTGCCGGCTCCGTAGCGGCTGGCAAGAAACTGGCAAATGGCAGCCGATTCGGTCATGCGCGTCGCGCCGTCGAGGAAGAGCGGGATCGTGCCGAGCGGGTTTAGCGCCAAATACTCCTTGCGGTGAACCCGCGGGGGAAAGGGTAAAATTTCAAGCCGGTAGTCGAGGCCAAGCTCCTCCAGGGCCCAGAGGACACGGAAAGAGCGGGCATTGACACAATGATAGAGGGTGATCATGCGCCGCACCGCGCCGCGATCGCGGGCGTCACCGGTACCGGATAGTCCATCAGCATTTGCGCGAACGCCTTGCCCTGCGGATCGTTGCGCAGTGAGGCGGCGCCGCCGCCGCCGAGGGCCGCGTGCAACACGAAATTCAATCCGTGGATGCCGGGGAGTTCGAAGCGCTCGACACGGTCGCGCAAGTGATGGGCGAAGAAGGCGGCGACACTCTGCTCGGTCAGTGCCGCCCGGATAAACGGTAGATATTCCGCGCGGCGGGCCATCAGCCCGATATTCGCCTGATCCCCCTTGTCGCCGCTCCGTCCCCAGGCCAGCGCGACGAGCGGCACGGACGGCGCATCGGGGGGCAGGATCGCGATCTCGCCTTTTGTGTCGGGCGGCAAAGAAGCGGGATCGAATCCTCCGGCGAACGTCGGCGGCGCAGCTTCGGCGCGGCCCGCGACCTCGACCGTGATCGGGACATCGGCTTTCGGCACGAGGCAGGAGAAGAGCCGCACCATCGGCATGACCTTGGGCCGATTGCCGCCCATGCCGCTGATGCCGGGCGCCATCGAGGTGCCCGAGGAGGTCAGTTCACGCACCAGGATCTCGAGAGCTCTTGCCTCCGGATGCCGCGCCGCGAGCTTGAGATTGACCTCGCGCGCGGCGCGGGCGCGGGAATGCGGCCCATAAGCGGCTTCGGCGCCGATGACCTCGACGTTGGTCTCGGTGAAGGGCGGGAGATTCATCGTCCGCAACATGCCGGCGCAGCGGCGCAGCACCGCATCCGCCACCCTCTCCGCCTTGCGCGCCGCATCCAGCCCGGCGATGGTGAGATAGGCGCCGACACGGTAGCCATCCTGATAGGTAACGCTCACCTTGTAACTGTCGGTCGGTGGCCGGCCACGCGCATGGCTCACCCGCACCCGGTCGCAGCCGGCGGCAACGATCGTGACCTCACTGAAATCGCAGCTGACATCGGGCAGCAAATAGGCGCGCGGATCGCCGATCTCGTAGAGAAGCTGCTCGCCGACGGTGGCGGGGCTGACCAGCCCGCCGGTTGCGGGCGGCTTGGTGACCGTGAAGCTGCCATCCTCGTCGAGTTCCGCGATAGGATAGCCGATATTGGCCCAGTCGCCGGTTTGTTCCCAGTCGGTGTGCAGCCCGCCGGTCGCCTGCGCGCCGCATTCGATGATGTGACCGCAGAGCGAGGCGCCGGCAAGACGGTCGAAATCATCGACCGCCCAGTGGAATTCATGCAAGGCCGCACCGAGGGTAACGGCGCTGTCCACGCAGCGTCCCGTAATGACGATGTCCGCGCCCCGGTCCAGTGCCGCGGCGATGGGTTGGGCTCCGAGATAGGCATTCATGCTCAGCGGCGCGGGCGGCAGCGCCGCGCCGGTAGACATCTCCCGCACCCCGGCTGCGCGATAGGCATCGGCGCGCGGGAGAAGATCATCGCCGAGCACCAAGCCGATCTTGAGGTCGAGGCCCGCGACGGCGACCCGTGCCGCCAACGCCTCGGCGCAAGCGCGCGGGTTCACGCCACCGGCATTGGCGATCACTTTCACCCCGGTTTCCGCCAAGCGCGGCAAAACGCGCGCGATCGCGTGGACAAAATCATGCGCGTAGCCGGCGTGCGGATCTTTGGCCCGCGCGCGCGCCATGATCGACATCGTCACCTCGGCCAAATAATCGAACACGAGGTAGTCGAGCCGGCCGTCGTTCAGCAATTGCGGCACGGCGATGGCACTATCACCCCAGAAGGCGGAAGCGCCGCCGATACGGATCATGCGTCGCACCATCCTGCTCTCCTTCAGCCGCGCTGCCCATGGCTCGAACCGGCCCAGGCCGGCGGGCGTTTCTCGGCGAAGGCGCGCACGCCCTCGCGACCCTCGGGGCCGCGCCAGCAATCGCGAAAGGCCTGCGCCGCCATATCGCGATAGCGCTCGGGCTCGGTGACCGAGGCGGTTTGCAGCAAATGCTTGGTCACGGCGTTCGCCCCTGGCGCGCAGCGCCCGATCTCGGCAAAGAGCCGGGCAAGGTGGGCACTGATCTCGGCCTCGTCGGCAGCGGCCTGATCGGCGAGACCCAACGCCAGCGCTTCCGCTCCATCCAGCCGTCGGCCGGTCAACGCCAATTGCCGCGCAGAGCGCAGGCCGAGCCGGCCAACCACATAGGGCGCGATCTGTGCCGGGGCCAGGCCAAGCCCGGTCTCCGAGAGCGCAAAACGCGCGTTCGGCCCGGCAATGATGAAATCTGCACAGCAAGCGAGCCCAAATCCGCCGCCGAAGGCCGGGCCATCGACCACGGCGATGGTGACCAGCGGATGCGCATCGAGCGCGGCAAAGAGTTCGCCGCCGCGCCGGTTGGCGGCATAGATCGGATCGATCGTATCGGGCGGATCGGCTATCGCCACGCCGGTCCCGCGCGCGCGACGCAAATCGGCGCCGGCGCAGAAGACGCCGTTGCTGCCGCTGAGGATCAGCGCCCGCAGCGAGCGATCCTCCCGTGTCGCCGCGAGGATCGCAAAAAGGTCGGCGGTAAGCTCGGCCGTCATGGCGTTCCGTGTCGCCGGGTCGTCGATGGTCGCGAACAGACGCCAATCCTCTCGCTCGAGCCGGATCACGGTGGTTGCGGGAAGTGTCGTCATGGCGCCACCCAGCCCCATTGCCGGGCGGCCAGTTCGCGCATGATCTCCTCCGCGCCGCCACCGATCGCATTCACCCGCACCTCGCGATAGATGCGCTCGACCTTGGTCCCGCGCATATAGCCGGCGCCGCCGAAGGTTTGCACCGCCTCGCGGGCGCAGTATTCCATGGTCAATGTGGCTTGGTTCTTCAACATACAGATCGACGCCACGGGATCCTCGCCCTGCATCACCTGCCAGGCCAACTGCTCCAGCCAGGCTTGCGACGCCTCGATCCGCATCGCCATGTCAGCGAGCTTGTGGCGAACCACCTGATGATCGACTAGCCTTTGGCCGAAGCTCCGCCGGGCGCGGGCATAGCGCAGCGTTTCTTCGAGACAGAGCCGCGCGCTGGAGATGCAGCCCGCGGCCATGCCGAGTCGCTCGCGGTTGAAATTACGCATGATGAGGCCGAAGCCCTCATTTTCGCGGCCGATCAGATTGACAGCCGGCACGCGCACTGCGTCAAAATAGAGCGTCGCAGTGTCGGAGGCCCACCAGCCCATTTTGCGCAAGGGCGTACGGGTGAGACCAGGACGGCTCGTTTCCACCAGAAGCAGCGAAACGCCACCTTTGCCCGGCCCGCCGGTGCGCACCGCGACGGTCAGGTAGTCGGCGCGCATCCCGGAGGTGATGAAGGTCTTGCTTCCGTTGATGACATACTCCTCGCCGACACGCAGCGCCGTCGTATTCAGCGCGGCAACGTCCGAACCGCATTCGGGCTCGGTGATGGCCAGGGCCGCGATGCGCCGGCCAGCGAGCACCTCGGGTAGGACGCGCTGCTTCATCGCCGTGGGTCCGGCGGCGACGATCGGCGGCAGAGCGATGGTGTGGCTGAGCAGCGAGGCGGCGATGCCGCCGCAACCTGCGCGGGCCAGTTCCTGCGCGGCTATGACGCCAAAAAACGGATCCGCATCCACCCCGCCATAGTCTGCGGGAAAGCCGATCTGGAGCAAACCGGTCTCTGCGGCACGCTCGTAAAGCGCACGAGGGAAGCTCTCCGCCTCGTCCCATGCCGCTGCATACGGTTCGATTTCGCGCGCCACAAAACGGTGCATGGTGGCGCGAAAGAGGTGATGCGCCTCGGTGAGGAACGGGCTCGACGCCGGCGCTGTCGGATCGTGCGACATGGTCCCCCTCACACCGCGCCGCCAGCCGGTTCCACGACGGCCAGCACCTGTCCGAGCACGACTTGATGGCCGGGCGCAACCGCAAGGCGCGTCAGAACGCCATCACGCGGGGCCGGCAAGGTCACCTCCATTTTCATGGCCTCGAGCGTGAGCACGCCCTGGCCGCGGACTACCTTCTCGCCCGCTGCTCGCGCGACCCCGACGACCCGGCCACTCATCGGCGCCCGCACTGTTCCGTCCCCCTCTCCCCCCTCCTGCCGCGCCGTGCTGACGCGGCTCTGCGGGGCGAAGAGGAAATCCTGTCCGCCGCATTTGAGCCATAGCGCCTCGCCCTGCCAGGCAAAGCGATAGCAGAGAGAGGTCTCCCCGACCATGATCTCGCCCGGCTCGCCGGCCGCCGCAGGCGTGCCGACGATGACCATTTCCCGGCCCTCCAGGCGCAGCATGGCCTGCCCCCGCCCCGCTTCGATTTGCCCCTGCCGTTCGAGTGCTACGGGGGCGCGGCAGGCAAGGCGCCAAGGGCGGGGCAGCGGCGGGGTGCTGCTCCAGCCGCGCCACGCCTCGGGCCAGGAAGCCGCCAGCGGGTTCGCGACAACCGCGAGCCAGGCGGCGAGCCCCCAGATGGAAGAATCCGGGGCGGCGGCGCGGCTGGCGTCATCGGGGAAATGGGTCGGAATGAACGCGGTTGAAACGGTGTCGCCGGCAAGGAAGGCGGGATGGCGAAGCAGCCGGATCAGAAACTGCCGGTTGGTGGCAAGACCGAGTAGCGTCGTTTCCTCGAGCGCCAGGGCGAGCCGCGCGATCGCCTGCGCGCGATCAGCGCCATGGGCGATCACTTTGCCGAGCATGGAATCGTAGTGCGGGCTGACCACGACGCCAGGGGCGAGGGCGGCGTCGCAGCGCGCCGCCGGGCTTGGCGCCCACAACAGGATCGCGCCGGCGCGCGGCAGGAAGCCATCCGCCGGTTCCTCGGCGCAAAGCCGGGCCTCGACGGCATGGCCTTGGTGATGAATGTCCTCTTGGCGCAATGGCAAGGGCTCGCCTCGGGCGATGCGCAGCTGCCATTCCACGAGATCGATCCCGGTGATCAGTTCGGTCACCGGATGTTCGACCTGTAGCCGCGTGTTCATTTCCATGAAATAGAAGCGGCCCTCGGCGTCGAGCAGGAATTCGACGGTGCCGGCGCCGACATAACCGATGGCGCGCGCGACCGTGATCGCCGCCTCGCCCATCCGCCGACGCAGCGTCTCGTTCATCCCCGGCGAGGGCGCCTCTTCGACCACCTTCTGATGGCGACGCTGTACCGAGCAATCGCGTTCGCCAAGATGAACAATCCGGCCATGCGCGTCGGCAAAGATCTGAATCTCGACATGGCGTGGCGCGATCAGCGCGCGTTCGAGGATCAATTGGCCGTTGCCGAATGCCGCCTTGGCCTCGGCGGCGGCAGCGCGGAGCGCTGGGGCAAGCTCCGCGGGCTCGGAGACCAGGCGCATGCCGCGCCCGCCGCCACCCGCCGCCGCCTTGACCATCACCGGATAGCCGATCTCTCGCGCCGCCATACCGAGGACGTGCTCAGACTGATCCTCCTCGTCATAGCCTGGGATGACCGGCAAGCCGATCGCTGCCATCCGCCGGCGCGCCGCCGCCTTGTCGCCCATTGCCGCGATTGCCTGAGGCGACGGGCCGACAAAAACCAGGCCCGCATCCGCGACCGCCTGGGCGAAAGCCGCGTTCTCGGAGAGAAAGCCATAGCCTGGATGGATCGCCGCCGCACCAGCGCGGCGGGCGAGCGCGATGATCGCCTCACCGCGGAGATAGGATTGCGCCGGGGTCTCCCCCCCGATCGCGATCGCATCATCGCAGGCGGCGCGGTGCGGGCTCGCGCGGTCGGCGTCGGAATAGATCGCGAGGGTGGTGATCCCCATCCGGCGCGCGGTGCGGGCGATACGGAGCACGATCTCGCCGCGATTGGCGATCAAGAGCGGCGAGAGACGCTGCCCGGGGGCGATCTGCGGCGAAATTGCGGGGACGTGGTCCATGACCGTCACATCCGCGCCACGCCAAAACTCAGTCCCGAGAGCGCGCGGCGACGCCCGGCGCGGCAGATGTCGAGCGTGAAGCCAAGGACATTGCGGGTGTCACGCGGATCGATCACGCCATCATCGAGCACTGCCCCAGAAGTATAAAACGCCGAAGTCTGGCGCTCGAAGGTTTCGATCACGCGGGTCCGCGTTGCGGCGATGGCGACGTCATCGGGTGCCATGCCACGGGCACGCGCCGCCTCCTCGGCAACGATCGCCATGGTGAGGGCCGCCTGTTCGGCGCCCATCACCGCGGTGCGCGCGCCAGGCCAGGAGAAAATGAAATCCGGCCCGAGGCCACGCCCGCACATGCCGTAATTGCCGGCGCCATAGGAGGCGCCGCAGACGATGGTGATTTGCGGTACGCCGGCATTGGCGACCGCCTGGATCATCTTTGAGCCGATTTTGATCATGCCCTCACGCTCGGACTGCGTGCCGACGATGTAGCCGGTGGTGTTCTGGAGGTAGACGAGCGGGGTTCCGGTCTGACAGCAGAGCTGGATGAACTGCGTCGCCTTGTTGGCGCCAGCCGGGTCGAGCGGGCCGTTATTGGTGAGGAGGCCGACCGCGTGGCGATGGACGCGCGCCTGGGCGCAGACCGTCGCCGGGCCATAGAGGGGCTTGTATTCGAGAAAATCCGAGGCATCGACGATCCGTGCGATGACCTCGCGCATATCCACCGGCTTGCGCCCGTCCTTGGGCATGATGCCGAGCAACTCTTCGGCGGAAAAACGCGGCGCCGGGCCCGTGGCTGGCCGCTCCTCGCCGCGATCCCAGCCGAGACGCGCGACGAAATCGCGCAGGATACGGATGGCATCGACATCGTCCTCGGCGAGATATTCGGTGAGGCCGGAGACAGTGGCGTGCATCATCGCGCCGCCGAGTTCCTCATCGGTGGCGACCTCTCCCGTCGCCGCCTTGAGCAGCGGCGGGCCGGCGAGAAAAGCCTTGGCTCGGCCGCGCACCATGATCACGGTGTCGGCGAGACCGGTCATATAGGCGCCGCCGGCCGTGGATGAGCCGTGGGTGACGGCGATCACCGGGATGCCGGCTGCCGATAATCGTGCCAGATTGGCAAAAAGCGCGCCGCCGCGGACGAAATCCTCGACCTTGTAATCGAGCAAATTGGCCCCGGCCGATTCGACGAGATGCACGAAAGGCAGACGCTGGCGGAGCGCGATTTCCTCGAGGCGAAGGAATTTCGTGCCGCCCATCGGCCGCGCGGCGCCGGCGCCGATCCCGGAATCGTCGGTGACGATTAGGCAGCGCGTGCCTGAGATGTAGCCGATGCCGGCGATGCCGTTGGTTCCAGGGATGGACTTCGCCGGATCGTCGGTATCCCGCAGGTAGCCGGCTAGCGCGCAAAGTTCGAGATAAGGCGCGCCTTCGTCGAGCGCGAGCGCCAGACGCTCGCGCGGCAGCAATTGCCCGCGGCGGGTAAAGCGGGGCGCGGAAGCCGTGGACGCGGCGCGGGCACGGCCCATCAGCCCGCGCAAATCATCGAGCAGGCCGCGCATATGGCTGGCGTTTTCTTCGAAACCGGGGCCGCTGCCGACGAAACCCGTCTGAAACCCGTCGCTCACCGGCCTAGCGCCCTTCACGTCCCGGCAGAATGCCCATGCCCTTGGCGATGATGCTGAGCATGACTTCGTCCGCGCCGCCGCCGATCGAGGTCAAGCGACCGTCGCGATACATGCGCGAGATCTCGCTCTCGGTCATGAACCCCATGCCACCCCAGTATTGCAGGCAGCTATCGATGACTTCCCGAAGCAGCCGTCCGGCGGTGAGCTTGGCCATGGAAGCGAGCTGAGTGACATCCGCGCCGCCGAGCATGGTCTCGACCGCGCGATAGACCAGTGAACGCAGCAGCTCAACCTTCGTCTGCAACTCGGCGAGGCGGAAATGGACCACTTGATTGTCAAGCACCGAGCGACCAAAGATCATGCGGTTCGCTGTATAGTCGATCGTCATGGCGATGGCGCGCTCCATCTTGCGCAAGCACCCGGCAGCAGCCCAAAGACGTTCGATCTGGAACTGCTCCATCTGATAGATGAAGCCCTTGTTTTCCTCGCCGATACGATAGCGCTGCGGCACGCGCACATCGGTGAGAAAAATCTGCGCCGTATCGGAGGCCCGCATGCCGAGCTTGTCGAGCTTGCGAGCGACTTCCACGCCCTTGCTCCGCATCGGCATGCAGATCAGCGATTTGTTGCGGTGCGCCGGCCCATCGGAGGTATTGGCAAGCAGGCACATCCAGTCCGCCTGGGTGCCATTCGTTGTCCACATCTTGCCGCCATTTATCACATAGTCATCGCCGTCCTTCCGCGCGGTGGTCTTGATGGAGGCGACATCGGAACCGGCGCCAACCTCGGAGACCCCAAGACAGGCAACGTACTCGCCGCTGATCGAGGGGGCGAGGAACTCGCGTCGCAAGCTATCCGAACCATGCCGTGCCAGCGCCGGCGTCGCCATGTCCACCTGCACGCCAACCGCCATGGCGACCGAAGCGCACTGCGTATTGCCGAGCGCCTCGCAAAACGCCAGGCCATATGAGTAGTCGAGTCCCAATCCGCCATAGGCTTCCGGCTTGGTGATCCCAAGGAAACCGTTCTGCCCCATCTTCCGGAACAGCGCATGGGCCGGAAAAATGCCCTCTTGTTCCCACGCCGCGACATGGGGATTGATCTCGGCCTCGACGAACCGTGTCACGGATTCCATCAAGGCGCGGTGCGGCTCGGCATAGAGCATGGACGTCTGTTCCCCCGGCGGACACATACACTGGCCAGCGCCACGGCCGCCATCCATTGTGTTTTACGGTCGCATTGCGTCTATAATGAGGGAACCCGGGAAGACATGCAAGATCCTCTTTCAGCTACAGCATCGATATCGGAGCCCCGGCGCGCGCGGGGGCGACCACGCGACCCGGGTCTCGAAACCCGGGTATTCGATGCGGCCATCGCGCTTTATGCCGAGACCGGCTGGCCCGGCTTTCATTTTGACGCTGTCGCCCGCGGCGCCGGCGTTGGCAAGGCGGCGCTCTACCGTCGCTGGACCAGCCGCGGCGTGCTGCTGCGTGAAACGTTGGAGGCGCGCTGGTATTCCGTCGCCCAGATCGACACCGCAAGCCTACGCGGGGATCTCCTCGCGCTCGCGCGGATGTGCTTCGACAAGCTGACCGGTCCCTACGGACGGGTGGCTCTCCACCTCCATGCCGACGCCCAACGCTTTGGCGAGATGCGGGAGTCTACCGGCCCCTGGGGTGAGGCGGTGATACGGCAGAGCCGGTTGATGGTACGCCGCGCCATCGCGCGTGGAGAAATTCCCGCCTCGATCAACCATGGATTGATCATCGATGCCGTCGTCGGCGGCGTCACCAATCACGTCACCGCGACCCCCGAGCGGCTGCGCCCCGCCATGATGGCACAGGCCGAGCTGTTCCTGGTCGATCTCGTCGATCTTGTGGTGCGCGGCATCGGCGTGCACTGCTAATCACACAATATTATACAGGACACTCACGCAGTGGCCCGGAAATACCACGCCCCCCGTAATGACCGGCGGGGGATTGCGGCGGGTCGGTGTTATGCCAGCGCCAGCGCGAGTTGCCGGGCGGGCGGATCGGGCGCGGCGTCGAGATGGCTGAGTGCGACGCCCAGCAGGCGAATGCCGCGGCGCGGCGGGAAAAGCGGGCGCAGCAGGTCAAAGCTGATCCGCTCGATCATCGCGGGCGAAATGATCGCCCCGGCCATTGTGCGGCTGCGGGTGACTTGCTGAAAGTCAGCGTATTTGACCTTCACCGTCACTGTCCGCCCGCTCAGCCCCTCGCGCTCATAGGTGGACCACAGCTTGGCGAGGAGCGGCGCGAGAGCCGAAACCAATTCGTCCCACACTGTCAGGTCGCGGACAAAAGTGGTCTCGGCGCCGAGCGATTTGCGCCGTCGCTCGGCCACGACCGGCCGCGTATCCTCGCCACGCGCGGCGGCGTAATAGAAAGCGCCGGCCTTGCCGAAGCGCGCGATGAGAAAAGCGAGGGGATAGCCCCGCAGATCGCCCCCGGTATGGATGCCGAGCGCTGCCATCCGCGCCGCCGTCACCGGCCCAATGCCATGGAATTTCGCCACCGCCAGGTCTGCAACGAAAGCTGGGCCGATCTGCGGCGTGATGACGAACAACCCATCCGGCTTGCGGTGGTCGGAGGCGATTTTGGCGAGGAATTTGTTGTAGGAAACGCCCGCCGACGCGGTCAGCCCGGTCTCGGCGCGGATGCGCATTTTGATCTCACGGGCGATGGCGGTTGCCGAGCCGCGATCGAGCAGCGGCGCGGTGACATCGAGATAGGCTTCATCGAGCGAGAGCGGCTGGATGAGCGGGGTGTAGCAGGCCAGGATCGCGTGCACCTGGCGCGAGACCGCTTTGTATACCTCGAAGCGTGGGGCGACGAAAACCAGGTCGGGACATTGCCGTCGGGCGCGGAGCGAGGCCATCGCCGAGTGAACGCCGAAGCGCCGCGCCTCGTAGCTCGCTGCCGCCACCACGCCCCGTGGCCCGGCGCCGCCCACGGCGAGCGGCACACCGCGAAGGGCGGGGTTGTCGCGCTGCTCCACGGAGGCATAGAAAGCGTCCATGTCGATATGGATGATGCGGCGGTGTTCCGGTGCCTGGTCCGACGCGAGTGGCATGGTGGGGGACAAATAGCACCGCGCCGGGCGCGCGGGAACGGTGACGGCTTTCAAACCGAGACACGCTCAGCGGCCTTGCCATGAGGGCGGCTGCTCGCCAAAGGAAAGCACATGGACGACAGCCCTCTC
>JAKCCP010000003.1 GCA_021841985.1 Pseudomonadota bacterium
TGCGCCCAGCATGACCTCACCGGTCTGAAACCTCCGTATGCCGTCCTCTGTCTCCAGCAGCAATGCACCGCCCTCATCGAGCCCGGCGAAATAGCCGTGACACCTCGCGCCGCCACAATCGACCGACAACGCCGTCCCCGGCGGATGCGCGTAATCGAGCCACGCCCCACGAATGCGCGCGAACTCGCCCTGCCGCAACACCGCGCGCCATGATTCGAGCCCAGCGAGAATCCTCGCCGCGAGCGTGTCCGGCGCCGGCGGCGGCATCCGTTCGGCCAGCGCGATCGTGCGGCGATCGGGAAAGACGGGCGCGGCGACGAGGTTGGCACCGAACCCCAGCACCATCCAATCGCTGCGTCCGGCGGCGTCGGTCGCTCCCTCGATCAGGATGCCGGCGAGCTTGGCCCCCGCCAGCATCACGTCATTCGGCCATTTCAACCGCAGATCACCGGCCAACGCCGGCGCAACCGAGGCCAACGCCTCGAACAATGCCACCCCGGCCAAAAGCGCCCATTGCCCGGCGATGGCGAGCGGGGTGCGCGGGCGCAGAAGAACCGAAAGCGCGAGATTGCCCGGTGGTGAGAGCCACACGCGCTGCGCGCGCCCGCGTCCCTTGGTTTGCTGGCCCGCAAGCACCGCCAGCCCCTCCGCCTCCCCCGCCCGCGCGCGCTCGGCGCAGAGATCGGACGTGGATGGCAGCCGCTCGTACGCTTCGAGCCGCCACCCCCCGCCGCCCTCGCGGGCGGCAGCAGTACTCACCCGAACAACACTTTCGCCGCCGCCTGGGCGGCGTTCAACACCGGCGCCGGCAGAAGGAAGAAGAAGGTGGTGAAAATTCCGGTCGCCGCCGCGACCACCGAGAGCGACGGCGCCCGCCGGTCAAAGGCGGAACCCGGCTCATCGAAATACATCACCTTGATGATGCGAAGATAGTAAAACGCGCCGACAACGCTGGTCAGCACGCCGATGACGGCGAGCCCCCAGAGGCCACTCTGCACCGCCGCGAGAAAAACATAGAGCTTGCCGAAAAAACCCGAAAGCGGCGGAATCCCGGCCATGCTGAACATGAACACCGTCATCGCCAACGCGAGCGCCGGATCGTTGCGGCCGAGACCGGCGAGATCGGCGATCGTTTCCACCGCCTCGCCGCGCCGACGCATCGCCAAAATCACCGCGAACGTGCCGAGAAACATGAACACATAGACGACCAGATAGATCAAAACGCTGCGCAGCCCGGCGGCGTTGCCGCAGGCGATGCCGATCAGCACATACCCCATATGACCGATCGAGGAATACGCCATCAGGCGCTTGATATTGGTCTGCCCGATCGCCGCCAGGGCGCCCAGGATCATCGAGGCGATGGAGATGGTCTCGATCAGCGTCTGCCACTGCCCGAGCGCGTGACCGAACGGCCCCATCATCACCCGCGCGAACAGCACCATCGCGGCAACCTTCGGCGCGGTTCCGAAAAACGCCGTCACCGGCGTCGGCGCCCCCTCATAGACATCGGGTGTCCACATATGGAACGGCACCGCCGCGACCTTGAAGGCAAGGCCGGTGATGACGAAAACGATGCCGACGATCACACCCGGCGAAACCGAAGCCGGATCGGCGAGCGCATGCGCGATGCCGGCGAAATCCATGCTTCCCGAAAAGCCGTAGACCAGTGAAATGCCGTACAGCAGCAGCCCCGAGGCCAACGCGCCGAGCACGAAATATTTGAGGCCGGCTTCGGCGGATCGGAGATCGTCGCGCGCGAAGGCGGCGAGAACATAAATGGAGAGCGACTGCAATTCGAGCCCGAGATAAAGGCTCATCATGTTCCCGGCCGACACCATCATCATCATGCCAAGGGTCGCGAACAATACCAACACCGGGAATTCGAACCGCGCAATATGCGCGCGCTCATTGAAATCGAGTGACAAGAGAACGGAAAACGCCGATGCGGCCAAAATCATAAGTTTGGCAAAAACGCTGATCGGATCAGCGAGAAACTGTCCCTCAAAGGCCGGGCCTAAGGAATTGCCAACGATCAGCACCGCGCAGAGCACCAGCGCGGCGATGGTCAGCATGCTGCAAATCTGCGTTGCATCGCCACGCTTGACGACGCCCAACAGCAAAATGCCCATGCCGCTCAGCGCCAGCACGATTTCCGGAAGAGAGAGAAACCAGTTCATCAATGCACCACGCTTTGCGCAACAGGAACGACCATCCGCGGCGCGAGATGGGAAGGCGTGCGCGCGGCGACGCGGCTGGCCCCCTCGATCGCCGCGTGATGCTGCATGACCATCGCACTCACCGAATTTTCGAAGAATTGAGTGAAACTCGAAGGGTAGACGCCCATCCACAATGTCAGCACCACGAGCGGTGCAAACAGCGCGACCTCGCGTGGCGACAGATCGAGAATGGATTGCAGATCGGCGCGGGTGAGACGGCCGAAAATCACCCGGCGATAGAGATAGAGCATGTAGCAGGCGCCCAGGATCATGCCGCTACCGCCGAACAGCGACAGCCAGAAATTGACCTTGAACGAACCGAACAGAACGAGGATCTCGCCAACAAACCCCGCCGTGCCGGGAAGCCCGACGCTGGCCAGGGTAAACAGCATGAAGGTCACGGCATAAGCCGGCATGCGCTCGGCGAGCCCGCCATAGCGCGCGATCTCGCGGGTATGCATGCGGTCATAGATCACGCCGACGCAAAGAAACAGCGCGCCGGATACGATGCCGTGCGAGAGCATCTGAAACAGCGCGCCGTCGATCCCCTGGATGTTGAAGGTGAAAATGCCGATCGTCACCACCGCCATATGGGCGACCGAGGAATAGGCGATCAGTTTCTTCATGTCGGTCTGCGCCAGCGCGACCAGGGAGGTATAGATCACCGCGACCACCGACAGCGCGTAGATCAGCGGCGCGAAATAGGCCGAGGCTTGCGGCAGCATCGGCACCGAGAAGCGCAGAAATCCATACGCGCCCATTTTGAGCAGCACGCCGGCGAGAATGACCGACCCCGCCGTCGGCGCTTCGACATGGGCATCCGGCAGCCAAGTATGCACCGGCCACATCGGCACCTTCACCGCAAAAGAGGCGAGGAAGGCAAGGAAAAGCCAATACTGCATGTTGGTCGGGAATTGGGTGTGGAGCAGCACCGTGATGTCAGCCGTGCCGGCGCTGTACCACATCGCCAACAAGGCGAGCAGCATCAGAACCGAGCCGGCGAGGGTATAGAGAAAGAATTTGAACGCCGAATAAACCCGCCGTGGTCCACCCCAGATGCCGATGATCAGATACATCGGAATGAGCACACCCTCGAAGAACATATAGAAAACGACGAAATCGAGGGCACAGAACGTGCCCACCATCATGGTCTCGAGGACCAGGAAGACGAGCATGTATTCGCGCACGTTCTTGCGCACCGCCTCCCAACTCGCGAGAATGCAGATCGGCGTCAGCAAGGTCGACAACAAGACGAAAAGGATGCTGATTCCGTCAACACCCATTCGGTAGCCGACGCCAAATTCCGGCAGCCACGCCACGTTCTCGACGAACTGAAACCCAGCCTCGGAGGAATCGAATTCCGACCACAAAAGCAAACTCATGGCGAAGACGATGAGGCTGGTCCATAGCGCCGCCCAACGGGCATTGGCGGCGACCACGTCCTCTTCGCCGCGCAGCGAGAGAATGACCACGCCACCGAGCAGCGGCAGCCAAGTGATCAGCGACAGCAGGGGAAAGCCGGCCTGGTTCATCATCTCACCGGAAAATCAAAAAGATGGCGATCAGCAAAACAACGCCAACCAGCATGGAAAAGGCGTAGACGGCGATCGAGCCGGTCTGCAGCTTCACCGCTTGCCCAGAGAAATCCTCGGCCAAGCTGACGATGCCATTGGGGACACCATCGATGATCGTCGCATCACCGACCTGCCACAACAGTCGCGCCAAAGCAAAAGCGGGCCGCACGAACAACAGATCATAGAGTTCGTCGAAATACCACTTGTTGAGCAGGAAACGATAGAGCGGCGCGAACCGTGCCGCGAGGCGTCCAGGCAAACCAGTCGCGAACAGATACATGTAATAGGCAAGCGCGATGCCGAGGAGAGCGAACACGCTCGGCGCCAGCGCCGCCCAAGCCGGAATATCCTCCATCCGCGCGAGCACGTGGCTGCCGGCCGCATTGGCGATACTGCCGCGCCAGAAGGCGTGCCAGTCCGCCCCGATGAAAAGTTCGCGCAGCGAGAAGCCGGCGATCAGCGCCCCGATCGCGAGCACGATCAACGGCAAGGTCATGACCAGCGGGCTTTCATGCACATGCGCCATCACGTCATGATCGGCGCGCGGTTTGCCATGGAAGGTCATCAGCAACAACCGCCAGGAGTAAAACGCGGTCAGAAAAGCCGCCAGCACGCCGCAGACGAAGCCATAGATCGCGGACGGGCTGCCATTTGCGAATGCCGCCTCCAAAATGGCATCCTTCGAGTAATACCCGGCGAAAGGGAAGATCCCGGCAAGCGCCAGACTGCCCGCCCACATCACCGCGTAGGTTAGCGGAATTTTCTTCCACAACCCGCCCATGCGACGCATGTCCTGCTCGTCAGACATCGCATGAATGACCGAACCGGCGCTGAGGAACAAAAGCGCCTTGAAAAAAGCATGCGTGATGAGATGAAAGATCGAAACCTGGTAGGCACCAGCTCCGGCAGCCACGAACATATAACCGAGCTGCGAGCATGTCGAATACGCAATCACCCGCTTGATGTCGTTTTGAACACAGCCGATAGTCGCCGCGAACAACGCCGTGGTGCCACCGATGACCGTGATCACCCCGAGCGCGACGGGGGCATGTTCGAGAATCGGCGAGATTCGCGCCATCAGGAATACACCGGCGGTCACCATCGTCGCCGCGTGGATCAGGGCGGAAACCGGCGTCGGCCCTTCCATCGCATCGGGCAGCCAGACATGCAGTCCGATCTGCGCTGATTTTCCGGAGGCACCGATGAACAATAAAATGCCGATCACCTCGAAAGCGCGGTCATTCGCACCGAAGAGCGCATAGGTGTCGTTGATATGCTGCGGCACGGCCGCGAAAATGGTGGAGAAAGAGATCGAGCCGAACAGAAAAAAAATCATCGCGATACCGACCGCGAAGAAGAGATCACCGATGCGATTGACGACGAACGCCTTGATCGCCGCGGCGCAGGCACTTGGCTTTTCGTACCAATATCCGATCAGAAGATAGCTCGCGAGGCCGACCCCCTCCCAGCCAAAAAACAATTGCAGCAGATTATTGGCCGTCACCAGCATCAGCATCGCGAAGCTGAACAGCGAAAGATAGCTGAAAAACCGTGCAACCGGTTTATGTTCGTGGGCCATATAGCCGATACTGTAGATATGGATCAGGGTCGCGACAAAAGTGACCATCGCCACCATGACGGCAGAGAGGGTATCGTAGCGCAGCGCCCAGGAGACATGAAACGACCCGGCCGACAGCCATTCCGCAAGCACGACCTCGCCACTCGGCGCCCCGCCCCATACGAGTTGAACGAACGCGGTTTCCCCACAAATGGTCGCAAGGATCATGCACGAGATCGTAACCGCCATGGCGGCCCTATCGCCTATGGCGCGGCCAAGCAGACCGGCGATCGCGGAGCCGAAGAGAGGCGCGAGAACGGCGACGGCGTAGATCATCCTTAGCCCCTCATCAGATTGACGTCCTCGACCTCGATCGAGCCGCGATTGCGGAAATAGATGACGACGATGGCAAGCCCGATCGCGGCCTCGGCCGCCGCGACGGTGAGAACGAACATCGCGAAGACTTGCCCGACGAGATCGCCAAGCGCCGCCGAGAAAGCGACGAGATTGATGTTCACCGCGAGCAGGATGAGCTCAATCGACATCAGGATGATGATGACGTTCTTCCGATTGAGAAAAATGCCGAAGACCCCGAGAACCAGAAGGATCGCCGAAACCACCAGGTAATGTCCAAGGCTGATCATCGCGACTCAATGCTCCTCGCCATGATGAACGGCGCCATGATGCGCGGCCGAGGCTTCATGCGCCACAGGCTCCGGCAGCGGGCGGCGGAAGCTCGTTGCCGGCGTCCCGGCGTTGAGGGCCATCGGCACCATCTCCAGGGACAGATCCGCGCTCCGAGCGATTTGGCGCGCGATGACCTGACGCCGGGAAACGCTGCGATCGCGCAGCGTGAGCACGATGGCGCCGATCATCGCCACCAGCAGCACCAGCCCGGCCAACTGAAACAACAGAACATTATGGGTGTATAGCGCATCCCCCAGTGCCGCGGTGTTTTGCACATTGGTCTGTGTCGGCGCGGCGCGGAGTGTCGGCATCGCCGGTGCAAAACGCCACCCTCCGATCACCATCAACAACTCAACGAACAGAACCAGACCGACCATCGCGCCGATCGGCGCGTAGCGCTGAACCCCTTCGCGCAGCTCAACGAAATTCACATCGAGCATCATCACGACGAAAAGAAACAAAACGGCGACGGCACCGACATAGACGATGACCAGGATCATCGCCAGAAACTCCGCCCCGTTGAGCAAAAACAATCCGGCCGCGTTGAAGAAGGCGAGAATCAGGAAGAGAACCGAATGCACCGGGTTACGCGCACTCACCACCAGTGCCGCGGACGCAACCAGAATGGCGGCAAACACGTAAAAGGCAATCATCGTGATCATGATGCCATATGCCTCCGCTCAGTAGCCTTGTTTCGTTCAGCGATA
>JAKCCP010000124.1 GCA_021841985.1 Pseudomonadota bacterium
GAGTGCGCGTTGTGAGGAAATCCCCTTGGTTCAGCCGTGATCGCCGTCCAGTGGATCACGTTGGCTGGGCACGTTGCTTGGGACCGGCCCGACCGAAGCGGGCCGTTCCATCGTGCCATCGCGATCTTCTTCACCAGTTCGGAAAAGGGGTTTTGAGATGTCCAAATCATTGCGCCACATGGCGATCGGCCTGATGGCGGCGAGCACGCTTGCCGGCTGGGCCGCGTTCGCCCCCGCAGAGGCGACGCCGTTTTCCTTCAACTTCACGTTCGGCGGCGGCACCGACCAGACCTACACGCCGAGCGGCGCGGGGACGTTGCTCTCCAATGCGACCAGCGTCACCCAGGGTAATCAAACCGTGTTAAGCGTGGACGACATCTCCGGCCCGCCGGCCGGAAAAGTCAATGATACCATCACTTTTGATGCGATCCCGCTTTCGGTGCCCACGGCGGCATCAGGGGCGACGGTCAATGCGATCACCATCACCTGGGATGGCATCTACAGCTTCACCTCCACGAGCGGAACCTATGAGCGCGATTCCATCAATGACGCGCTGAATTTCAAATGGCTGGGAAATTTCACGGATTCGAGCGGCACGCTCAATACCCAAGGCGCCGAACTCACCGAGACCTGGAGCCAATCCTCTGTGAACGTCGAGCCGAGCGTCGGCGGTTCGTTCAATTCCAATCCCACCCTCGCGGTGCCGGAGCCCGAGTCTCTGTGGATATTGGCAGTCGCCCTGGCCGGTCTCGGGTTCGTTCGCTGGCGCGCGCGCGAGGGCAGCAACCGGACCGCTTGACGATCGCCATCCTCACCGGGGACGCGGTAGCCTTCCGGCATCTCCCCGCGGTGGCAGCCCCGCCGCGGGGAGATTGTCGATTGTGGTGCGCGCGCGCCATCGCGTGGTGGATGTGGTTGGGCTGACCGTGCGTGATCGGCAAGCGTGCGTTGTCAGCGCGCGCCGATCCCGAACAACACCACTCGCACCGTGCGCAACAGGATCCGAAAATCTAACCCGCGGCTGCGATGGCGGAGATAATAGAGGTCATAAGTCAGCTTGTGACGCGCGTCTTCAACCGAGGCGCCGTAGGGATAATTGACCTGCGCCCAGCCGGTGATCCCCGGCGGGATTTCGTGCCGGCTCTGATAGTCCGGAACGACCTCGGCGAGCTGGTCCACGAAATGCGGCCGCTCGGGCCGTGGTCCGATCAGGCTCATGTCCCCGCGAAGGACATTGAAGAGCTGCGGCAATTCGTCGATGCGCGTCAAGCGTAAAAACCCGCCGACCCGCGTCACCCGCGGGTCGCGCACGCTGGCCCAGCGCGGGCCGTCGCGCTCGGCATCAGTCCGCATGCTGCGAAATTTGAGCAGGGTGAAGGTCTTGCCATGCCGCCCGACCCGGGCCTGGCGATAGAAAACCGGGCCCGGCGAGTCGAGTTTGATCAGGCACGCCGCCACCACCGCGAGCGGCAGCGTCACGACCAGCAAGGCGCCGCAGGCGACGAGATCACGCCCCCGCCGCTCGGCGGCGCTCCAGCTTGAGCCCCAGGAACGGCGCGCCAGACCCTCCGGGTGGGCGATTTCGGCCGGAGGGCGTTGGGGGATGGGCGAGCGCTGCGCGTCCGCGATGAAGGCGGCGATCGGCGTCTCCATGGCGACATGCCCTGCGCGGGACGTGACGGCCGCTTGCGAGGCAGTGGCGGCCCGACGGGAGGAGGCGGAGATAGTCCAAAGCCTTCTATGCCTGCGTGCCGCCATCGCTTGCCTCTCCTCTGCTCTGCCGGTGTGATGGGAACCAAAACAACCCGGCATCGCCCTTCGGCTGGGATGTGTCAGGGCTTGAAACGAAGGGATCGGGATCGAAACCCCGCGCCTTGCAACCCTAGGCGCGCGGCGTGCGGGAGATAGACTCGGAGAGTACGCATTCCGCACCCGAGGCATGGCTTTCGGTTGACATCGCGTGGCACAGGGGCCTAGCGATACCCGAGGCCTTGCGATACCAGGTGTGGCCGGATGGTCCGAAGGATCGTTGTTTGGCGCTCTGTTTTCGTGCCCCACGTTTTCGTGCCCCACGTTTTCGTGCCCCATGTTTTCGCGCCCATGTTTTCGCGCCCTGTCGGAAAGTGACGTCTCATGCGCAATGCAGGATCACCGGCCGCGGACGCCGTGCGCGTGAAACCCGCCGCGCGCGCGAGGTCGACGCCGATCATCGAGAAAGACCGAGGCGATTTCCCGGTGGTGGCGATCGGCGCCTCGGCGGGCGGGCTCGATGCCTGCCGGCGGCTCTTGCACGCCATGCCGGCCGACACCGGCATGGCGTTCATCCTGGTCCAGCATCTCGATCCCAACCATGAAAGCATGTTGGTCGATCTGCTCTCCGGCGCCACCACGATGACTGTCGCGCAGGCGAGCGAGGGCATGCCGATCGTGCCCGATCATCTCTACGTCATTCCGCCCGGGCGCTATCTTTCGGTCGCCGCCGGCGCGCTCCATGTGTCGCAACCCGAAGCCCGGCACGGGGCCCGTTTGCCGTTCGATCATCTCTTGACCACGCTGGCGCCGGCCTATGGGCGGTGCGCGATTTGCGTGATCCTCTCGGGGACCGGGGCCGATGGCTGCCTCGGCCTCAGGGCGGTGAAGCAGCATGGCGGCATGGTCCTCGCGCAGGATCCGGCGGAAGCCGGCTATGACGGGATGCCGCGGAGCGCGATCGCGACCGGCCTGGTCGATCACGTGCTGCCGGTTGGCGAAATCCCGCCGGCGCTGCGCGCGCGGCGGGCGGCGCTGACCCCCGGGGCCACCCCCGAAACGCCACCACCGCGCGCGTCGGCGCCGGACCGCCTCGCGAGCGTCGTCGCTTTCCTGCGTGGCCGGACCGAGCATGATTTCACGCTTTATAAGCCCGGAACCCTGCAACGCCGGATCGAGCGGCGCATGGCCATGGTCGCGCTCGACCCCGACGACATCGAACGCTACCTCGAAATCCTCCGCGCCGACCCGAGAGAACTCGATCTGCTGATCAAGGATCTGCTCATCAACGTCACCAGCTTCTTTCGCGATCCGCGGGTGTTCGACGTGCTGGCCGGCCAGGTCATTCCCGGCCTGATCCACGGCCGCGGGCCCGCCCAGCCGATCCGCCTCTGGGTCGCCGGCTGCAGCACCGGAGAGGAAACCTACTCCCTGGTGATGCTGTTCCGGGAAGCGATCACCGCGGCCAAGCTCAATATCAGGCTGCAAGTTTTTGCCTCCGACGTCGATCCGGATGCGGTCGCCGCCGCGCGGGAGGGGGTCTATCCGGAGACGATCGCCAAGGACGTATCGCCGGCGCGGCTGTCGCGCTTCTTCGTGCGGGAGGAGCATGGCTATCGGGTCTCGCCGGAACTGCGCGCGGTGGTGGTCTTCACCGTGCAGGACGTGCTCGCCGACCCGCCATTCTCGCGGCTCGACATGATATCGTGCCGGAACCTGCTGATCTACCTGCTGGCGGAAGCACAGGCGAAGGTGATCTCGCTGTTCCGTTTCGCGCTCGTCGAGCGCGGCATCCTGCTCCTCGGCAGTTCCGAGACGATTGGCAGCATGGAAGGGAAATTCGAGGTCATCGCCAAATCCGAGCGCATCTATCGTCATATCGGCCACGCGCGGGCGGGTGAACTCGGCGCGATTCTGGCCGCGGCCGACGGCACCCGGCTGCTGGCGCGATCGGGGCCAGGCCAGCCGCCCTCGCGCGATGCCGCCTATGCCGAACTCTGCCGGCGGGTGGTGCTTGAAACCTATGCGCCGGCGGCGGTTTTGATCACCCGCGGCTACGAGCAGCGTTACGCGCTCGGGCCGATCGACCGCTATCTGCGTGTGGCCCCTGGCGCGCCCACCCATGACTTGCTCGCCATGGCGCGTCCGGGCCTTCGCACCTGCATTCGGGCGGCGGTGCATGAGGCGACGCAGAGCGGTGCCGCCGCCGTCATGGCTGGCGGGCGTGGCGCCGCCGCGGGTGGGGGCGGCCGCTTCTCGATCGCCGTCCACCCGGTGCAAAGCGAGGGTGAGGCCTTGTTGCTGCTGTGCTTCCTCGACGAGCCGAAGCCGGAAAGCCCTCCGGGCGGGGCGACCGCGCCGGGCGAGAGCCAGCGGATCGCCGAACTCGAACAGGAACTCGCCGCCACCGGCGCGGAACTGCAAGGCGCCATCCGCAACCTCGAAATCTCCGCCGAGGACCAGCGCATCGCCCATGAGGAGGCGCTGTCGATCAACGAGGAATTCCAATCCACCAACGAGGAGCTGTTGACCTCGAAGGAGGAGTTGCAATCGCTGAACGAGGAGCTGACCGCGCTCAATACCCAGTTGCAGGAGACGCTGGAGCGGCAGCGGACCACGTCCAACGACCTGCAGAACATCCTCTATAGCACCGACGTCGCGACCTTGTTCCTGGACCGCGCGCTGAACATCCGCTTTTTCACCCCGGCCACGCGCGCGCTGTTCAACATCATTCCGGGCGATGTCGGCCGTCCGCTGCGCGACCTGACCTCGCTCGCGGTCGATCGCGCGCTCGCGGCGGATGCGCGCGCGGTGCTGAGCGGGGCGGCGGCGATCGAGCGCGAGGTGGAGACCGATGCCGGCACCTGGTTCATCCGCCGCGTCCTGCCCTATCGCGGCGAGGACGACGCGATCGAAGGCGTGGTCCTCACCTTTACCGATATCACCGAGCGCAAACGAACCGCGGAGATCTCGCAAAGCGCCCGCCAGCAGGCGGAGCTCGCCAATGTCGCGAAATCGCGCTTCCTCGCCGCCGCCAGCCACGATCTGCGCCAGCCGCTACAGTCGATCGCGCTGGTGCAGGGGTTGCTCGCGCAGACGGTGCAGGGCGAGCGGGCGCGGAATCTGGTCGCGCGTCTGGACGAGACGCTCGGCGCCATGGCCGGGATGCTGAACACGCTTTTGGACATCAACCAGCTCGAGGTCGGCGCGGTGCAGCCGGAGATCGTCGCGGTGCCGGTGGGCGAGATCTTCGAGCAGCTCAAGGAGGAGTTCGTCTATCACGCCGAGGCGCGCGGCCTCGCGCTGCGCGTCGTGCCTTGTGGCTTGACCGTCGCGACCGATGCCCGCCTGTTGGGCCAGATGATCCGCAACCTGCTCTCCAACGCGGTGAAATACACCGAGCGCGGCAAGCTTCTGCTCGGCTGCCGCCGCCATGGCGGGACGCTGAGCATCGAGATCTGGGATACCGGCATCGGCATTCCGGACACCGAACTGAACACGATTTTCGAGGAGTATCACCAGCTCGGCAATCCGGCGCGCGAACGTGGCCGCGGCCTCGGGCTCGGTCTTGCGATCGTGCGCCGTCTCGGGGTTCTGCTCGGGCATCGGGTGTCGGTGCGCTCGCGCCCGGGGCAGGGGTCGGTGTTCGCGATCGAGGTCGCGCTGGCGCCGGAGCCGGAGCCGGAACCGGGCGCGGGGGTGGTGGCGGTCGGGCAGGACGATCCGGAGAACGCGAGCGACGCCTTCCCGCATATCGGCGCCATCCTGGTGGTCGAGGACGATCCCGAAGTGAGTGAGCTGCTGACCCTTTTACTCGAGGGCGCCGGGCATCGCGTGGCGCGCACCGCCGATGGCGGCGCGGCGCTCGACCTGGTGCGGCGTGGCGGCGTGCGGCCGGACCTGCTCATCGACGATTACAACCTGCCCGGCGGGATGGACGGGCTGCGCCTGACGGCGGCGCTCCGCGAGGCGCTGGGCCGGCAGATCCCGGCGATCCTCCTGACCGGCGACATCTCGATCGGCACCATGCGCGACGTCGCGCGCGCGGAGTGCCTGCTGCTCTACAAGCCGGTGAAGGTGCCGCAATTGATGCGGGCGATCCAGCTCCTGCTGCCGACGGCGCCCGCCGCGCCGGCGCCGCGAGCGACGGTGGCGCCGGACACGGTGGTCATCTACGTCGTCGACGACGACAAGCACATCTGCAACGAGATCCGCGCGGTGCTGGAAGCGGATGGCCGGGTGGTGGAGGATTACGCCTCCGGCGAGGCGTTCCTCGCCGCCTATCGCCCCGACCGCGAGGCCTGCCTGCTGCTGGACGCCTATCTGCCGGGCATGAGCGGGCTCGACGTGCTGCATCGGCTGCGCGAGACCGCGGCCCCGGTGCCGACGATGGTCATCACCGGCCGCAGCGACGTGGCGATGGCGGTGCAGGCGATGAAGGCGGGGGCACAGGATTTCATCGAGAAGCCGATCAGCCGCGCCGACCTGCTCGCCGGGATCGCGCGTGCCCTGGAACACGCGCGGGACAGGAGCGCGCGCGTCGCCTGGCGCGCGGCGGCGGCCACCCGGATCGCCGGGCTGACGGCACGGCAGCGCGAGATCATGGGTCGGGTGCTCGCTGGGCAGCCAAGCAAAAATATCGCCGCCGATTTGGGCATCAGCCAGCGTACTGTTGAGAACCACCGGGCGGAGATCATGAAGCGAAGCGGCGTCCGCTCCCTGCCGGCGCTGGCCCGACTGGCGGCGGCGGCAGACGAACCGGCGCCGGAAAGCTGAACGCGGCGCTGGCCGCCTGCAACCGCCGCTCTCGAACAAAGAGTTTCCGGGCCATGATCGCGTCAGCCTGAAGCGATCATGACATAGGTATAATCCGACCCTGCAACGAGCGGCTCCGGCGCGCCATACTCAAGAGCGAGGCTGGATCACAAACAGTTCCGGCGATCCGTATTGGAAACC
>JAKCCP010000253.1 GCA_021841985.1 Pseudomonadota bacterium
TGATGGTATGCAGCGCCGGGATCGTCACCTCGCCGCCCTCGAGGCCAAAGCGCTTGGTGCCGACGTATTTCTTCTGGCAGAAGGTCTCGAACCCCTCCGCCTCGGTGAGTTCGCGGAGCACTTGCGCGCGCGCCTCGGGCGCGAGGCCGTCGCGCCAGGGGGCGCCCTCGATGCGGCGCTGGATCCAGGATTTCTGATCCGGATCCTGGATATGCATGAATTCGACGCCGATCGGGCCGCAATAGGTCTCGCGCAGGATGGCGACGATCTCGCGGATCGTCGCGGTTTCGCGGCCGAGCACGTAATCGATGAAAATCGGCCGGTCGTCATCGGCTGCGGTGAAGCCATAACTCGCCGGATCGAGTTCGGGATGGGGTTTGGGCACTTGCAGGCCGAGCGGGTCGAGCCGCGCCTCGAGATGGCCGCGCACACGATAGGCGCGGATCATCATCAGGGCGCGGAGACTGTCTTCCGCGGCCTTGCGGATCTCCGCCGCCGTCGCGCCGCCGGTCGCCGCCGCCTTCGCGCGCGCCGGTTCGTCTCCCTCGCCATCGCCGGGATCATAGCGGCGCGGCGCCCAGGAGGCGCCCATCGCGTCGGTCAGGATCGCCCGCGCCTCGTCGTTCAGGGAGGCGAAAAGCTCGCCGAAGCCGGGA
Source organism: Pseudomonadota bacterium (assembly GCA_021841985.1). The sequence continues at coordinate 657 of JAKCCP010000253.1, forward strand.
TCGACCGATCCCGGATCAGCCACCCATTTGGCGTAGAGATCGGCGATGAAGGCTGCATTCGCGCCGTTGAAAGCGGTGGCGAGAAGATCGACGCCTGCCATGTTATGTGTCCCGGCCCTGGATTGATCGCTATCGACCCATAGAGAGCATATATGACTTAAGTATGACCTGCGTCCGGTGCAATTTTACTGCCTTAGCCATGCACATAACGCATCGGTGCGGTTATCCCCGCAGGGCGCCGATCATCGTGCTGCCGAGCGCCGCCGGGCTTTCCGCGACGTGGATCCCGGCCTCGCGCATGGCCGCCATCTTCGCCGCCGCGGTGTCGCGCCCGCCGCTGATCACCGCCCCGGCATGGCCCATGCGCCGCCCCGGCGGGGCCGTCGCGCCGGCGATGAAGCCGACCACCGGCTTTTTCACTTTTTCGTGTGCGAGGAACTCCGCGGCCAGGATCTCGCTCTGGCCGCCGATCTCGCCGATCATGATGATCGCCTGGGTTTCCGGGTCGGCGAGAAACATCTCCAGCACCTCGATGAAATCGGTGCCCTTGACCGGATCGCCGCCGATGCCGACGCAGCTCGACTGGCCGAGCCCGGCCGCCGTGGTCTGCGCCACCGCCTCATAGGTCAGCGTGCCCGAACGCGAGACGATCCCGATCCGCCCGCGGCGATGGATATGGCCCGGCATGATGCCGATCTTGCAGGCCTCGGGCGTGATCACGCCGGGGCAATTCGGCCCGATCAGCCGCGAGCGGCTGCCCGAGAGCGCCCGCTTGACGCGCACCATGTCGAGCACCGGAATCCCCTCGGTGATGCAGACGATGAGCGCAACGCCGGCATCGGCCGCTTCCAGGATCGCATCGGCGGCGAAAGGCGGCGGCACATAGATCGCCGACGCGCTCGCCCCGGTCGCGGTGACCGCCTCGGCGACGGTATCGAACACCGGGAGACCGAGATGCGTCGTCCCGCCCTTCCCCGGCGTCACCCCGCCGACCACCTTGGTGCCGTAAGCGATCGCCTGTTCGGAATGGAACGAGCCCTGGGCGCCGGTAAAGCCCTGAGTGATGACGCGGGTTTCGGCGTCGACCAGAACAGCCATGTCAGGCGGCCTCCTTCACGGCGTTGACCACCTTCTCGGCGGCATCGGCAAGGTTATCGGCGGCGATGATCGGCAAGCCCGATTTGGCGAGGATCTCCTTGCCGAGCTGGACATTGGTGCCCTCGAGCCGCACCACCAGCGGCACGCTCAGCGCGACCTCCCGCGCCGCCGCGACCACGCCCTCGGCGATCACGTCGCAGCGCATGATGCCGCCGAAGATATTGACCAGAATCCCCTCCACATGCGGATCGGAGAGGATGATCTTGAAGGCCGCCGTCACCCGCTCCTTGGTCGCCCCGCCGCCGACATCGAGGAAATTCGCCGGCGACGCGCCATAGAGCTTGATGATGTCCATGGTCGCCATGGCGAGCCCGGCGCCATTGACCATGCAGCCGATGGTGCCCTCGAGCGCGACGTAATTGAGGCTATGGCGCGCCGCCTCCAGCTCTTTCGGGTCTTCCTCCGCCTCGTCACGGAGCTTTTCGAGGTCGGGATGACGGAACAGGGCGTTGTCGTCGAAACTGATCTTGGCATCGAGCGCCACGACCTCGCCGGCCCCGGTCACCACCAGCGGATTGATCTCGACGATGCTGCAATCGAGTTCCACGAAGGCGCGGTAGAGGGCTTGCGCAAAGCGGCCGAAGGCGCTGATTTCCTTGGCCGCGAGGCCGAGCCCATAGGCGAGCTTGCGGGCATGGAAGGGGGAAAACCCGCTCGCCGGGTCGATGGTCACTTTCAGGATTTTCTCGGGATGGCGCGCCGCCACCTCCTCGATCTCCATCCCCCCCTCGCTCGAGGCCATCAGCGCGACCCGGCCGCTGTCGCGATCGACGAGAAACGAGAGATAAAGCTCGCGCGCGATGTCGCAGCCCTGCTCGATATAGACGCGATGCACCTTGCGCCCGGCCGCCCCGGTCTGCTTGGTGACGAGCGTGTGGCCAAGCATCAGGGATGCGGCCTTGCGCGCCTCCTCGGGCGAACGCGCGAGCCGCACGCCGCCCTTGCCCGCCGGGTCGTCGGCGAAATGCCCGGCGCCACGCCCGCCGGCATGGATCTGCGCCTTGACCACATAGACCGGGCCGGGAAGCGTCCCCGCCGCCGCTTCCGCCTCTTCCGCGGTCCAGGCGACATGCCCCGCGAGCACCGCGACGCCGTATTTGCGCAGCAGCTCCTTGGCCTGATATTCGTGGATGTTCATCCCGCTCAGCCCACCAGCTTGCGCGAGGCTTCGACCAGTTCCCGCACCGCGGCGCAGGATTTCTCGAACGCCGCGCGCTCCTCGGCATCGAGTTCGATCTCGACCACCCGCTCGACGCCGCCGGCGCCGATCACCACCGGCACGCCGACATAAAGCCCCTCGATCCCATACTGGCCATCGAGCCAGGCGGCGCACGGCAGCACCCGCTTCTTGTCGCGGAGATAGCTCTCGGCCATGGCGATCGCGGACGAGGCCGGGGCATAAAAAGCGCTGCCTTTTTCGAGGAGCTTGACGATCTCGCCGCCGCCATTGGCGGTGCGCGCGACGATGGCGTCGATCTTCTCCCTGGTCGTCCAGCCCATCTTGATCAGATCGGGGACCGGGATGCCGGCGACCGCGGAATAGCGCACCAGCGGCACCATCGAATCACCATGGCCGCCGAGCACGAAGGCGGTGACATCCTCGACCGAGACGTTGAATTCACGGGCCAGGAACAAGCGGAAGCGCGCCGAATCGAGCACCCCCGCCATGCCGACCACACGCGCATGCGGCAGGCCGGATTTCTGCTGCATGACCCCGACCATGGCGTCCAACGGATTGGTGATGACGATGACGAAGGCGCCGGGACAATAGGTCTTGATCCCCTCGGCGACGGTGGCGATGACGCCGGCGTTCTTGGCGACGAGATCATCGCGCGACATGCCGGGCTGGCGCGGGAAGCCGGCGGTGACGATGACCACGTCGGCGCCGGCGATCGCGGCATAGTCGGAGCCGCCAGCCATCACCGCGTCGAACCCCTCGACCGGGCCGGATTGCTCGAGATCGAGCGCCTTGCCGGCCGCGACCCCACCAAAGACGTCGAACAAAACGACGTCGCCGAGTTCCTTGAGGCCGATCAGATGGGCAAGGGTGCCGCCGATATTGCCGGCGCCGATCAGGGCGATCTTGTTGCGGGCCATGGCTGTCTTCCAAATGAGAGTGGAACATGCGCGGCGCACACCGCCCAGGCCAGTCCCCGCCCAGACGGCGCCGCCCCGAGAGGCGGATGTTGCTAACCCATCCCCCGCCGAGCGGCAAGGTCTCGCCCGCGCGCAAGACCGTGAGCGGGAAAGACAGGGGGAAAATAAGGCCAGGGGGCTTTGCCCCCTACCCCCCAGCAAAGGCATTGCCTTTGCAAACCATCCCGGATCAGAGAACGCAGGTCAGAGGACTATATTTATTAGGAGCGAAATCCGCTATTCGGCTCCCGCGTCGTGAAAACCGGCTGCCGGCACCGAATGCATCGCGCCCCGGCACGCCCGATCATTGTTCCGGGTGCTGAGTCGCGTCTACATTACCGCCTGATGCTTGAAATGCCGCCAACTCGTCGTCGATACGCACCGCGCGCTGCCGCGCTGGGCGCTCGGCCAGAGCAGCGCAGTAATCCTCAAACGCTGGCCGCTTCTCGATTATGCCGAACTGCATGCCAAACGCCAGATGTGAGCCGACATAGACATCGGCCGCGCTGAATGCCGCGCCGAGCAGCCAAGGGTCGGCCATGGCTACCGCGCCTTCCAGCGCGTCCAGCGTCTCGCCATACGTGCCATATCCCATCTTGCTCTCGTACCCTGGCGGCACGACGACGCCCACGGCGCGGTTGATCGCCGCCGCCTCCAGCGGCCCGGCAGCAAAGAACAGCCAGCGGTAGTACGGCCCGCGCTCGCGCGTCCGCGGCGCCGGCGCCAGCCCGGCGGCAGGGAATGCATCCGCCAGATAGGCGCAGATGGCCGCGGTTTCGGTGACCACGGTATCGCCATGGCGAATCGCCGGCACCTTGCCCATGGGATTGACGGCACGATAGCTCGGCGCCTTCATTGCCGAGCCATAATCGAGCAGCACCGTGTCGTAGGGCTCGCCCACCTCTTCGAGCATCCAACGCACGATGCGCCCGCGTGACTGCGGGTGGGTGTAAAAGGTCAAGGAGGACGAGACCATCGGAAAACTCCTGGATTGCGCGGCCTTCGGATCCACGCGCGGGTGACGGCGGGAACTTTCCGCAAACTCCGCCAACATGTCAACGGCGATACGAAATCAAACCGCGGCGAGACTTGATCCTAATGACGCCGCCCCGCACGCCCGTCCACAATGCGCCCGTCGCTTCAACTATTCGGCCCGCGCGTCATGGAGACCGGTTGCCAGCGCTTGAGGTCGGAGCGCATCAAGACCTCCGGGTTGACGCAGCTCATCGGCCAGCGCCCGGACAGCACGAGCGCCAATTCACGCCCGACATGGCGCTTGCGCGCCGGATCGAAACGCGCCGAGGCGGAGGCGACATGGGCGCTCAGCGTCACGTTCGGCATCGCGAGCAGCGGATTGTTGTTGCCCGGCGGCTCGGTCTCCAACACGTCGAGCGCCGCATGCGCGATCCAGTTTTCCTGCAACGCCTTGATCAGTCCCTCTTCCCGCACCGTCGCGCCGCGCCCGGTATTGATGAAGATCGCGGTCTTTTTCATCTGCCGGAAATGTTCCTCGCCGAGCATCCCCTCGGCCTCCGGCGTCGCCGGCGCGTGCAGCGAGACGAAATCGGAGTGCTGCAAGACCTCGGCGAGCGTCGCCGGCACGACATCATAGTCCGGCATGACCAATTCCTCGATGAACGGATCATAAGCGATCATGCGGAGACCGAAGGGTTTGGCGCGGCGTGCCATCGCGCGGGCGACATGGCCGAAGGCGATGAAGCCGAGGGTTTGGCCCATCAGGCGAGGAATTTGCAGCAAAGCCGGCCGCCCTTCGCGCCAGCGCCCCTCGCGCACCATGCGGTCCTGCTCGACGACGCGGCGAAACCCGGCGAGCAGCAGCGCCATCGCGTGATCGGCGACTTCCTCGATGAAGGTATCGGGACAATTGGTGACCGGAATGCCGCGCGCCGTCGCCGCCGCGACATCGACGCTATCGACGCCGACGCTGCCGAGCACGATCGCCCGGCATTTCCGCAGACGGTCGATCATCGATCGGGTGATCTTCATGCCTTTGGCGTAGATCGCATCGGCGTCGCCCGCGACCTCGAGAAAATCCTTCTCGTTGGCGGGTGTTTCGATGATCTCGGCATCCATGCCGGCGAGCGGCTCCATCTCGTAGTCGTAGCCGCCGGCGACGGTGAAGCTCGCGCCGGCATGGGTTGCGATCTTGAACTTGGCCATCCGATGACCCTTTCCTTCCACGTCAGACCTCACGCGCCTCAGAACTTGGAAATGCGCGTCTCTTTTCCGGTGATGAATTCGAGCAGCGCCGGCGTTCCCGCCTCGGTCGCGGCGATGCCGCGCCCGATCGCTTGCGCGATCTCGCCAGGATCGGTGACCCGCTCGCCATAGCCGCCAAACGCCCGCGCCATCGCCGCGTAATCGCCGGAAATGTCGGTCGCGCGGTATTTCTCGGTCGAGATCGGCATCACCTTGAGTTCGATCGCCATCGAGAAATTGTTGAACAGAATGGAGAGAATGGGAATCCGCTCGCGCACCGCGGTTTCGAAATCCATCCCCGTGAAGCCGATCGCGGCATCACCCCAGACATTGATGCAGAGCTTCTCCGGCTTCGCGAGCTTGGCCCCCATGGCGAGGCCGAGCCCCATGCCGAGCTGCGTCGTCTTGCCCCAGCCGAGATAGGAGAGCGGCTCGGTCGAGATCCAGAACGGCGAAAGCTGATCGCGCGGGCTGCCGGCGTCATGGGTGATGATGGTGCGGCGCGGATCGACCGCGCGCATCAATTCGGCGA